>JAKQEP010000081.1 GCA_029556475.1 Candidatus Atribacteria bacterium | reverse complement strand
AGTGTTTTACAAGCTGGTCAAGATAGCCCAGGGATTTGACTGTTCTATGTCTGACTTTTTTTGTTAGCGGGTCTCTGTAGCCCTGAACGATTGAGAGATATTTACGGCCCCTGTTGTTACCGATCTGTAGATACATATGAATACCCCCGTTTTTCATGTATTGTACCATGTTATACAACATAATGCAACGGGTATTATCAATTTATTTGACAAAAAATATCCCTGCAAACAGCAGTTTGCAAGGATTTATAGAACTTGACCTCATTGGCTTACTGCAAAACTAGGGATAGTAGTATAAATACGATTTTTGTATAATATACGTATCCATAAAAATTCTTTTTTACTTCTTAAAAACTAAATAACAGTAACAGTACGCATACTGACCATTCTATAAATGCTTACACTAACAGGTCTCTATTTAAAATTATAGTTTTTGGTTGATAGCATTTCTTTAACCTTAATTACGAAATATTTACAATTGTAATACATAGGTATTTTAAATTACCTTAAATAATAGAATTAAAAAAATAAAAGAAGAGAGGTTAAATGAAGGTATGGACATTAAGCAAAAGTATGACAAGTATGTCAACCTGTACTTTATCAACAAGATGGAAGATGTAGTCATTGACCATGCTGAAGGATCTACAGTATACGCTACAGATGGAAAAGAGTACATCGATTGTTTTGCTGGCATTGCTGTTAACAATGCCGGGCACAGGAACCCAAAAGTTATTCAGGCTGCTAAAGATCAGATGGATAAGTTGGTTCATTGCTGTGCATATGTCTACTATTCTGAACCGCCCGCAATACTGGCAGAAAAATTAGCTCAAATTACCCCTGGCAAACTTGATAAAACATTCTTCTCTAATAGTGGTGCTGAAGCTATAGAAGGGGCTTTAAGAGTTGCCAAACAATTCACTGGAAATTATGAAATTATAGCTCTCCAATGTTCTTTCCATGGTAGAACAAATGCCACCCTCAGTGTTACTGGAAACAGAAAAAGAAAATTCAAAGGTGGACCATTCTTACCGGGAATCGCTTTTGCTCCTGCCCCATATTGTTACCGTTGCCCCTTTGAATTGAAAAGAGAGAGCTGCAATTTAAAATGTGCCAGATATTTAAGAGATGTTATTGATTTTCAAACCAGTGGTTCAGTTGCTGCCTTTATTGCAGAACCTGTCATGGGTGAAGGTGGAATAATCGTTCCTCCTGAAGATTACTTTAAGGAAATTAAAAAGGTCTTAGATGAATTCAATATTCTGTTAATCACAGATGAGGTTCAATCAGGTTTTGGAAGAACTGGAAAACTATTTGCCATTGAACACTATGGTGTAGAACCTGATATAATGACAATGGCAAAAGGAATTGCTGATGGATTCCCATTGGGTGCTTTTATTACCAGAGATGAAATAGCTAGCTCTTTCAAACCCGGTGACCACTTATCAACCTTTGGGGGAAACCCGGTATCCTGTGCAGCTGCTATAGCAAATATTGATTTTCTGGTTGATGAGAAAATCCCTGAAAAGGCATTAGAAAAAGGGAACCGTTTTATGCAGAATGTTAAAGATAAGCTTATGAAAAAATATGACTTGATTGGTGATGTGAGAGGGAAAGGCTTGATGATCGGAGTAGAGTTAATTAAAGATAAAGAAAAAACTCCTGCTAGTGCAGAAGCAGGCAAAGTCAGGAATTTATGCAGAGAAAAAGGCCTACTCATTGGTGTAGGAGGAGTTCTTGGAAATGTACTGAGAATTCAACCGCCTTTGGTTATAGAAGAACGGCAATTAGACAAAGTCATTGATATATTGGATGATGCCTTTTCAAAGCTTGAAGAGTAATTAAATTATTTTTTATAATAGATTCTTATAATAAACAACAATAAAGCGAAAGGAACAATAAATATAATGAATACTAATATTAAAATTATGAAAAATTACATCAATGGAAAATGGGTAGATCCCGAAAATCGTGGCTATATAGATGTAGAAAATCCAGCAACTGGTGAAATACTGGCCAAAGTTCCCCTTTCTACCAGAGAGGCAACTAACTATGCTATTGAGTCTGCTGTAAAGGCTTTTCCTGGTTGGAGTAATACCCCGGTAGCCCGAAGAGTCAGATACCTTTTTGAATTAAATGAACTTTTAAGAGCAAATGAAGATAAACTTGCCCGTGTACTTGTTGCTGAGATGGGTAAATCTTATACAGATTCTATTGCAGAATTTAAACGCGTCTATGAAAATATTGAAGTAGCAACCGGTATGCCCGTCCTTCAACAGGGAGATAAAATCATTGGAACTTCCTTTGATATAGATGGAGAAGTTTTAAGATTGCCTTTAGGCGTATTTGCTATGATTGCTCCATTTAATTTTCCAGCAATGGTCCCCTTTTGGTTTTTACCTTATGCACTGGCTACCGGTAATACTTTCCTTATAAAAGCTTCAAAACAGGTTCCTATGACTATGCAACTGATTACAGAATATATCGACCAGATTGGCCTTCCTCCAGGTGTGTTTACCCTGGTTAATGGAGACAAAACAGTAGCGGAAGCTTTTATGGATCACCCCCAAATTAAAGGCATATCAATAGTTGGCTCTTCAAATACCTGTAAAATAATTGCTGAAAATTGTGCCAGAGTAAATAAACGGTTCCAGGCTATGGGTAGTGCTAAGAATCACTTAGTAGTAATGCCAGATGCTAAATTAGATCAGGTAATCAGGAATGCTACCACTTCTTGTTATGGCTGTGCCGGTCAGAGATGTATGGCTTCTTCAGTTATTATTGGTGTAGCAGATATGTATGAAACCCTGTGTGAGCGCTTTATCGAAGATTCGAAAAATATTATTGTTGCAGACCCCCTTGACCCCAAATTCATAAATGAAACTCTGGTAATGGGCCCAGTCATATCTAAAAAAGCTAAGGATTTTATTCTGCATATGATTGAAGAGGGAATAAAAGAGGGTGCTACCCTTGCCTTAGACGGAAGAGGTGTTGTTGTACCAGGTTGTGAAAAAGGATATTTTATTGGTCCCACCGTATTTACTGATGTAAAGCCTAAAATGAAGATTCATGATGTAGAAATATTTGGCCCGGTGGTTTGTATTATGAAAGCAGATAATCTGGATGAGGCTATTCAAATTATCAATGACCATAAATATGGTAATGGCTCTTCTATATATACCCAGAATGGTTACTATGCCAGAAAATTTAAATTAGAAGTGGAAGCCGGTATGATAGGAATTAATATTGGAATTCCTGCCCCCGTTGCTTATTTACCTTTTGGTGGAATGAAAGAATCTCAATTTGCTGATATCAAAGCACAGGGTAAGGCCATTATTAATTTCTTTACTGAAGATAAGATCATCACAGAAAGGTATTTTAAAGAAGGATAAAACATATTTGTGTAAAACAAAACATGACCTTTTGGAAAATGTAATCTGATTGGTTAGGGTAAAGAAAAATGCTGATAAAAAATCATTTTTGATTTTCTTTATCAAAATTATGACAATACTTTAACAATATGTTTGAATAAATAAAATTAATAAAAGGAGTACAACAATGTTTATTAACCATTTTTTAAACAAAAAGATGAAGGTTGTTGCTTATTTATGTACCATTCTGCTATTTGTAATTTTGGCTCTTCTCACTTTGAGCAACGCTGTTGGGGCTGATGAAACTGTACCTCTGCCTAAAGGTGGGTTGCCAATAATTATTACTACTGCTGGGCAGAGCCCTGGCGCAATCTCAATCAGTGTAATATGCAGGCGCAACAAGATAGACAATGACTATCTAAACTTGGCAACAGTAGAAGATTTAAAAGCAAAAGAATATAAGACTTTAATCGTTACAATGGGCACCAGTGGTAAAGGAATGGGTGCAGCTGGAATAGAGATAAATGATGAATTAGCAAGAATTGAAAAGCTTATCGAAGAAGCCAGAAAACAGAATATGCTAATTTTGGGATTTCATATAGAAGGTGAAGCGAGAAGAAGTGGTGCCTGCGAACAGTCTATTGATTTAGTCGGCCCGAGAGTAGACTATTTAGTCGTTAGAAGTGATGGCAACCTGGATGGAAGATTTGATGAAATAGCGAAGAAAAACAACATTCCTTTAAGAATATTTGATGAAAGTATAGAGTTAAATGAAATACTTAAGGAAATATTTTTAAAAGATGAAGGTTAAAAAATAGAGTAAGTTTTAAAACAGTCCAAACTATAAGTAGCATGGGATACTATTTTAAGTAGCTGAAATTTTAAAAAATTATTCTTTTTTAACTTTAGGAATTAATAAACAGGAATGAGTGAACTGAATAAAAATATACTCATCTCTGGCTTTTCCGGATGAAAGATCATATAAATAAGCACCATCTAACTTTTTCATACAGACAGATTGATTGTAAGGGATAAGCCAGATATCTTCTAGAATAGAGAGCACATTGCAAAAATTATTAATTACTTTAATGATAACGAACAAAGATTTACCAAAGAAGAGTTTCCCAAATCAAACCTATTGTGAGATATATATTCAGTCTCGGAATCAAGATTGTAAAACATCTTTTTGTGAAAATAGAAACTAACATGGAAGGGAGATTATACTTTAGATTATAGAAGAAATTACTTTTAATTTGGATAATATTTAATTTAGCTCATCTTTATTTGATAGTACTATTAATAATTCATGGTGATAGATTAACTAGATATAGTAGTTACAATGTACCGTTCATAAAAATCTAACTGATCCAGGGTAACTAACAATTAAAAGGATGGGAGGTGATTATAAAAGGTAATCAGTTCTACAACTTAAGTAAAAAATAGTAAGCTAATAAAAGAAAATTATCAAAAAATAGGAGAATTTCATGAAATCTAAGTATAGAATTTTAATATCAGTTAGCTTAATGGCACTGATACTGATCTTCGCAAACTTAACTACTTTTAGCTGTACTAATATGAGTGTCGGAAAAGATGCCTCTGTTGACGGTTCTGTAATGAATATGGGATCACAAGAAGGGGCATGTAATCCGAATATTGTAATCGTTCCAAGACAGAAACATGAACCCGGCACCATGGCACCAGTCTATTTAAATTTGTATCAGGATGGTGCACCCGAATCTGTTCCGGTTATAAAAGTTGGAGAAATTCCTCAAGTTGAGGAAACATATGCCTATTTCCATGCTGGATTCCCGTTCATGAATGAACACCAGGTCTTTATAAGTGATGAGTACCTGCCAGATGGAAAACCTGAACTGGTAAATCCAAATGGTATTATGGATTCAGACCAGCTGATGGTATTTGCTTTACAGAGAGGCAAAACAGCAAGAGAAGCTATTCAAGTAGCAGGAGCTTTAGCTGAAGAATACGGCTATTCTGCCAATTATGGTGGACCGGAATCCTGGTCAGTAACTGACCCCAATGAAGCATGGTGGTTTGAAGTCTTTGGTGGTGGAGCAGACTGGTATCCCGGATGTGGCAGACCTGGAGCAGTGTGGGTTGCCCAGAGGGTTCCCGATGATCATGTTGCTTTCAATGAAAACCGAAGCAGAATTGCTGAAATAGACCTTGATGATACAGATTATTTCATGGGTTCCTCCAATATATACACCCTGGCTGAAGATATGGGCTTTTGGGAACCAGGTGAACCTTTTGTCTGGTATGAAGTATTTGCCGCATACGGACCTGAAGGTACTGGACCCAATGTCAGAGAATGGACCTTAATGAGTCTGGTGGCACCTTCTTTAAATCCTGACCCAAATCAGGAAAGATGGCCTTTCTCAGTTAAACCTGACAAGAAACTCTCCGTACATGATTTAATGGAATTTCAGAAAAATTATCTTGAAGGGACTCATCTTGACCCAACAGTAGGGCCTCTTGCTGGTCCATGGGGAAGCCCTGATAGAATTTGGAATTTCGTACTACCCTGGAAGCTCTCACAACCCTCAGCCTCATACCACCTCATTACACAAGCCAGAAACTGGTTACCCGATCCCATTGGTGGTTTGATGTGGTTTGGATTTGATAAACCTCATACCAGTGTACAAATGCCTCTTTATTGTGGAATTACAGAACTGCCAAAATCATTTAATAACCAGACACGGCATTATTATCAGAGAGAAAGCGCTTACTGGCCATTTACATTTGTAAGTAATTGGGCAAATCTCTGTCATAGGTATATGATTGAAGACATAAAAGCAGCCAGAGAATACCTGATGAAAGATATGTTTGATTTACAACCAGCAATTGAAGAAGCTGCAGTAAAACTGTATGAGCAGGATCCAGAACTTGCAATTCGTTTCCTTACAAGATATTCAGTTGATACAGCTAACAGAGTAGTAGACTACTGGAGAGAATTCGGTGATGAATTATTAGCTAAGTATGTTGATGGCGGCATAGTGGGCGGACCCTGGTTAGATTACCCCGAATATTGGTGGGATTTAGAAAAAGAATTTAGAGACAAATATGTGGAAGAATTCTTTAAAGATAAATAAGGAGTAGTAAGTCCTTATTTTGATTTAAATAATATTGCTGGTTATTATTTAAGATAGCAAATTTAAATTCAGCAATATTATTATCTAAAATAAAAAGTGGGGGTGGGTTTTGAAAAAAGTTCACCCTCACATTATAAAGAAAGGAGGGGTTTTAAAAAGAGAAGATTAAAAGATTGTTGATAGACATTAGATTAAGACAAAGATTGTTGAAAGAGCTCTGAATGGTATGTTTTAAAGGTCTAGAGTAAATTGAAAATAAGGAGGATTTTATGAAAAGTAGATTTAGAATCTTGATTCCCGCAAGTTTAATGCTTGTATTTCTGGTCATGATTAGTATGAATGCTATTTGTTGTACCAATATCAATTACGGAAAAGACGCCAATACCTTAGGGGCTGTCATTAACACCGGAGAACAACAAGGCTGGTGTGACCCCAATATCGTAATTGTACCTGGTGCAAAACATGAGCCTGGCACAATGGCACCTGTTTATCTGTATAGGTTCGCCAATACCAGTATCCCACCAAGAGAAATAGTCCTAGCAGGAGAGATACCGCAGGTTGAAGAGACTTACACCTATTTCCACTCTGGTTTCCCCTTTATGAATGAACATTCTGTATTTATCAGCGACGAGCTTATTTTCCAGAAACCAGAATTAGCGAATCCTAACGGAATAATGGATACAGACCAGCTGATGGTTTTTGCTTTACAGAGAGCCAAAACAGCCAGAGAAGCAATACAGGTAGCTGGTGCACTTGCAGAAGAATACGGTTATGCTGCAACTTATGGTGCAGAAGCATGGTCCGTAACTGACCCAAATGAAGCATGGTGGTTTGAAATATATGGCGGTGGTGCAGACTGGTACTATGATTGTGGCAGACCAGGAGCAGTCTGGGTAGCCCAGAGAGTACCAGATGATGAAGTATCATTTAACGTGAATCGTGGAAGAATTGATGAAATTGACCTTGACAACAAGGAATTTTTCATGGCTTCTTCAAACATCTATTCGCTGGCTGAAGATTTGGGATACTGGGATCCTGACTCTGGCGAACCTTTCCGTGTCTGGGAAGCATACACTGTATCAAGAGGTGTCAACCCAAGAGAAAACCGCTTCATCCAATTAATGGCTCCATCTATGATAAAGGATAAGGAAGAATTCCTTACTCGTGAAAGATGGCCATTCTCTGTTAAGCCCGATAAAGGCAAGTTAACATTAGAAGAGATTATGGAGATACAGAAAGACTTCTGGGAAGGCATTGAATATGAAGAATACGACTTAACTAAAAGCTTGGGTGGAGGTCCTTGGGGAATGCCTGAAAGATATCAGAGAGGATTATTCTTTAGTACCCCATTCTCTAGTCAATCTTGTACTTACAATTTAGTTACAATTGCCAGAAACTGGATGCCACCACATATTGGCGGTCTGATGTGGTTTGGATATGATAAGACAGCAACCAGTATCCAGATGCCACTATATTGTGGTGTTACTCAGGTCCCAGATTCCTGGTTAAACCAGACCAGAGTAGATGTTGACAGAAACAGCATGTACTGGGCCAGTAACTTCATTTCCAACTGGGCAAATCTAAAATTCAGCTACATGATAAAAGATATAAGAGAAAAACGAGCTGAGCTTATGGGAGAAATGTTTGCTCTGCAGCCATATGTTGAAGCAACTGCCTTGGAAATATACAAAGATAATCCAGATTTAGCCAGACAATACTTAACCAATTATGTTGTTCAGACTGGCGATAAAACTGTAAAAGAATGGTGGAAATTTGCTGATCATCTCGTCACCAAATACATGGATGGCGGAATTTTAGGTGAACCAACACCTGCTTATCCTGAATGGTGGGTGGAAGCAGTTAAAGCTTGGGATGCGGAAAACTTAGGCAAATAATAATTACTTTATTCTGTAAGCATTAACTAAAAGGCATTTAAAATTGAAAGAGTGAACCCTTTAAAAAGGGTTCACTCTGAATGATAATAAAAAGCTATAAATTATTTTAAATATTATAAATATGTTATAAAATATTTCATTGTAAGGAGGCGATAAAGTGTTTTTACAAACGAGTATAATTTTAGGAGTTATTGTTGTAGTCTATATTTTAGCATTACAGCTATTGAAAATGTCTCCTGAATTGTCAATGATAATAAGTGCTTTTGCAGGTGCTCTGGTTGCAGGGTTTGGCATACCGATAAGACACATTGTTGAAGGCTCTTTTGCCTATCTTGATATTATTTTAACAATTGTTACAGCAACGATATTTATGAATATTCTTGAGGAAAGCAAAGCAATATCATTTATAGTAAAAACTGTTGTGACTAAATTCTACAAACAAAGATTGGTCCTTTTAATATTATTAATGTTAGTTTTATTATTACCCGGTGCCTTAACCGGTGCAGGGAGTGCCTCAGTCCTTATTTCTGGCGGTATAGTTGCTATGGTTTTACATTCCATGGGAATTCCTATGGTAAATGTTACTGCAATAGTATTTCTGGGAGCTGCTCTTAGCGTTGTGGCTCCTCCTGTAAACATTTATGCAATGATTATATGTGGTGGAGTCAATATGCCATATATAGGATTTTTCATGCCAATCCTAATCCCTACACTTATTCTTGCAATATTCACAGTAATCTATCTTGGCTGGAAAGGGGAGCCCCTTGAATTAAATGCAATTATTGATAAATTACCACCAGTTCCAGCTCAAATGACTGGCTTTAAAGTTTATCTTCCTTTTATTGTTCTGGCAATTCTAATGGTAGCGACCAGACTTCTACCACATGCCTTTCCAATACTTGGAATTCCCCTTATATTTATCATCAGTTCGGTTGTTGCCTTGATAACAGTCTGGCTAAGCGGACAAAAAGTAAATATTCTTTTAATCTCAAAACGTACCGTAAAACAACTTTTCCCGTTGATTGGAACACTCGTTGCGGTAGGAATATTTGTCCAGATACTTACTTTAACTGGAGTACGCGGTTTGCTGGTAATAACAGTACTTTCACTCCCAATTTGGTTAGTGTATATTGGACTGGCTGTTGTACTGCCGGTTGGTGAAGCAATTCTCCTTTATGGTATTGCCGCTGTACTGGGAGTTCCTTTAATATTTTTGTTTAACTCGTTGGGATTAAATCCAATACTGGCTACTGTAGGAATTATCTTGATTTGTCCTCTTGGTGATGCTCTTCCTCCGACAAGAATTATTGGAAGACTTACAGTCGAAACAGTAGGATACAAAGATTCTTACAACAATTTTTTGAAAGCGTGTTCCGTTCCCTGGATAGTTATAACAATTGCCGGTATTTGTCTGGTTATTTTTGCTAATTCTTTTAAATTTTTATTGATTTAATAACTGATTAACACAAACAAGTTGCCTAACCAGAATTTAACCAGTGCAATAAAGGGATATAATTAATTAAAGGATATTATTGATAATTTCTAGTACACAAAATTGTAAAATATTTTAAGTTAATGCTCCTGAATATTCAATGAGTATATTATGGTAAAGGAGAAAATGAATAATGGTTACTCTTATTTATTACCTGTTTTGTGCTTTTGTAGCTATTTTACTATTATGGAATTTTGTTGAAGAAGAGAATCTGTATAATGAAATTCTTTATGCTTTTGTATTAATGCCATTCATACTTAGAATTTTACGAATATATTAAATAATTAGAGGTAGAAATGAATTCAATTTATATAAGAAAGGGGGCTAAGTATGTCAAATAAGTGGTTAAGAAAAACTCTTATCATTCTGCTGTCTGTCATTATGATGGTAATTGCAGGAAGAGAGTTTTTAATATGGTTAAACGAAAAAGAACCAATAGTAGAGGGCCCTGGGGTTACCAGAGTAGCAAAGTTAAGTGATTACTTTGCTGATTTAAAAGGAACAGCTCTTGATACTAATATATATATATTAGAAGGGGAAGAAGATGGGGGAGCTGTTATGGTTACAGCGGGGGTTCATACTAATGAACTTTCAGGGGTAATGACAAATGTTATATTAATAGAAAATGCTCACGTTGAAAAAGGGAAAGTCATTCTTATTCCATTTGCCAATAATAGCGCTTTTACTGCCGGTCACCCTGGAGAAGCCTATCCGATGCGCTACCACATAAAAACAGATTGGGGAAGCAGATGGTTTAGGTTTGGAGACCGCTATACTAACCCTATTCATCAATGGCCTGACCCTGAAGTATATGTACATTATCCCAGCGGACAATCACTTTCTGGTTTTGATATCAGGAACCTTAATCGTACTTTTCCAGGAAAAGCTGATGGAACTATAACCGAAAAAGTTGGGCATGCAATTATGCAGGTTATTGAAAAAGAAAATGTAGATTTATTTATAGATCTTCACGAGGCAGAGCCAATGTATCCTGTTATTAATACTATAGTGGCAAATCAAAAAGCAATGGATATAGCAGTTATCGCAGAGATGAATTTGAGTGCTTTTGAAGGAATAAAAATAGGGAAAGAAATATCTCCTGAGAATTTACATGGACTTACCCATAGAGAGGTTGGAGATCATTCAAGGGCATTATCATTGCTGGCTGAAACCTGCGACCCAATTCAGGATCCATTAAGAGGTCGAACAGATGAAGCTTTAATTATTACCGGTAAAGACGAATTTATTTTAAAAGCGGCAAAACTTGGATTACTCTATGTTCCATTTGACGAAACAGGTTCACACATTGATGTACGTACCGGTAGACATACCTCTACGGTTTTAGAAATAATAAGTGCTTTTTCTGAATTATATCCTGATAAAGAAATTATTGTTTCTGATGCACCAAGATATGCTGAAATAATTGAAAAAGGTGTCGGTTATTTCTTATTAAAACCGAGAGGTTGATTTTAGAAACATTTAAGAAAATTTAAGAAAATCAAAACAGTTTAAAAAATAATATTTTTTAAGAATATGTCACTTACTTTACCTTCTTTCAATAAATATTATGAGTTAGTGGTTATTATTATATTTTAGTGTCATAAACAGTTAGCCATTTGTAAATTTTACAGGCTGAAATAATATTTATTTAAAACATAAATTGTAGAATTCATAGGAAGGGGTAGACCAATTGTTAGTATCTGCCCCATTTTTTTATTTTAGAATGCAAGCCAGTGAAGAATTAATTGACAATTTTTAGACTTTATTACTAATCATTTAATAAAAGACTATTATTCTACTTATATTTGAATAAACATTATAATTTATAAGCATAACAGATTCCTTTCAATAATTGACTGTAAAGTAAAGATTAGTTTACCAGTTGAAAATTTATTTAAATACAAAATACCAGGGCATTATAATATTTACCCTATATCTTTCTTTATATGTAAAGATTTGTTAAATAATGGAATTCCAATAAGTACTATTTCTTAAGCTAAGACATATTTTAAAACTTAATACATTTCCATTAAATATTTTTTGATTAAAATCATAAAAAATTTTTTGTATAATTGTACAACAAATATAGAAAAAAAGGAGATTTTTATGAAAATAACACGAATACTATTTTATTTTTATACAACAGTTCTTTTATCTATGCTGCTAGCTACTTTTACACTTACAGCAACAGAAAGTGTTTCAAATGATATACCTGTATTTACATCTAATCCAAATATAAAGGGTAAAGAGGGGATGCCCTACACTTATAAGGCAAAGGCTAGTTGTATTGATAATGATGTTTTAGAGTATTATTTATTGATTTATCCTGAAGGTATGAACATTGAATTATCCACCGGCCTGATTAATTGGGTTCCCGAATCTCCTGGGAGCTATGATGTTATCGTAAAAGCAAGTGACATAAAGAAATCAATATCTGCTACTCAAGAGTTTACAATTGTAGTTGAAAAAGCGTTGCTTACTTCTATAAAGGTTCTTCCTTCTACTGTAATGTATCTTGATATGAATGAATCAAAACCCATTCAATCAGTTACTGCTTATTATGATAATAATACTAGCAAAGAAATAGAACTTGCCAATTGCAGTTACGAATCAGATCATCAAGATATAGCCACGGTTGATAATAATGGAACAGTCACAGGAATTACAAATATCATTTCCATACCCGCAACTATCACTGTTAGTTATTCTGAAGAAAATATTTCTAAGAATGATATAGTATTAGTGGTAGTTAACCCCCCCTTTATTGTATTTAGAGGGATGGATCAAGCATGTGCTTTCTGACAAAGCGATTATTACCGATAGGTTATCGGTAAACCACCACAAGAAATAGATTAAAAAAAAATTATCATATTTGTTGTAAGAGCCAGTCTATTGTTTTTTCCAATATTGTAAAGAGTTTATAACTTGTGCCATGCATTTTGCAATAAATCGTGTTTTGCAGTTAGAATAGCAAAATCAGAGGTTATCTCAACAACATTAACTCTAACCTTAGAATACTTATTCATAATAATTCAACCTTAAAAATTTTCAGCAACTTAAGTAATTAAAAGAAGGAAATACTTTAATAAAATGCTTATAATATTTGCGCATTAGAAGATATTTATGAGTATAGGTATTACTGATTCGGGATTTAATTGATTATTAGCAATATAAAATTGTCAAAGAGGTCAGGTCTTTAGCCTAAAAATAACTTAAAACATTATATTTAATGATATTAAAATATTTTTAGTATTTTACAAAAATATTTTAATATAATATTGACATTTATTTTATGGTGTGCTATTTTAAAAGAAATAGGCTTTCATAAAGAATAACACTTTTACTAATTACATATTGAAATAGTTGGTGAAAGATGAACCCCCTTTTAAAAGATTTTATCCCCGTAGCAAAAGGCATAGCTCGTGCTTTTGGAAAAAATTGTGAGGTTATACTTCATGATGTCCAAGATCTTGAACATTCTATTGTATTAATTGAAAATGGACATGTAACAGGCCGAAAAGTTGGGGGTCCAATGACTGACCTTGGATTATATTTTCTAACCTCTGATATCTTCAATGACATTAATTATGTGGCTAATTATAAAACAGAAAGTAAAGATGGAAAGAGATTAAAATCTACCACAATTTTTATTCGTGATAACATTAAGAAAATTGTTGGCTTCTTATGCATTAATTTTAATTTAGAATCAATTGTAAATATAGCTAAAGAGATAGACGAATTTTGTAATATTGAAAACAATTTGAATAATGCTGAGAATATTATTAAAGAAGAAAGAGAAGAATCATTCTCCCATTCCCTGGATGAATTGATGGAACAGTTGTTTTCTAAGGCTCAGCAGAGAATCGGCAAAGACATAACTAAAATGCAAAAAGAAGACAAAATAGAAATGGTTCGGTTCTTGCAAAAACATGGAATTTTTTTGGTGAAAGACGCAATTGACCGGTTGGCAGAAAAATTGAATGTTTCCCGTTTTACAATCTACAATTACCTTGCTGAAATAAAGCCTGAAAATGGTAGTGGAAAAATAATACTTTAATCTAAATAAGAAAGGTTGTGTTTACCATAGACAGAAAGATTATCAAAACTATGACTGCTCCCTCCGCAATCGGCCCTTATTCTCAGGCGATTAAATATGGTAACCTGATTTTTGTTTCTGGACAGATTGCAATTAACCCCTCAACAAATGAGTTTGTTAACGGTAATATTGATAGCCAAACAAAACAGGTAATTGAAAATATCAAAGCAATTTTGGAAAGTGCCGGAAGTTCACTACAGAAGGTATTGAAAGTAACTATCTTTATTACTGATATGAAAGATTTTGATAGCATTAATGCGGTTTATTCAGAATACTTTAACTCCAGTTTGCCAGCACGTGCTTGTGTAGAGGTTTCCAATTTACCAAAAGGAGCTAAAGTTGAAATGGAAGCTATTGCTAGCTGCTAGCTAAATGCTAATGGATTTGAAGGTATTATTTTTAATTTAATACTGTCTAATAAAAAATTGTTATGGTGTAAAAGGATGTGAAAAAATGGACCCTTATACCGGTGGTCTGTTTAAGGAGAACCCTTTTAGCACAAAAAGAAATATAGAATGTTCAGTAGTAGCTGTATTACAGGCAAGGTTGGATAATAGATCTCTTCATTTAATACCACAAATATCCAGGGTTTTGAAAAAGAATGATATACACGAGCTTATCTTCACTGACCAGGAAAAAACTGGACCAGGAGCCATTGTTAACAGGATTGCTTATATTGCTTTTGTAGAAATCAAAACAGGTGGGGTTATGGTAATGGGCGATGAAGTCTACTGGAAAAATAATCTATTGGGGACTGTGGCTGGTTTTGATGACACCCATATTCCCAACCATCAAAATATTATTCTTTATTCCCCTAAAATATCTACTGGGAAAGAGCTTAATATTAGAATAGAAGATCAAATTATTATTAGTTCTGGACAGGAAGATACTGTGAAATGAAAGAAAAATCAATAAAAATATTGAAAATAAGTTTATTAAATTGGCAATCTTGTCGAACAATATTTATATTATTTTATTTAAAGAAAATTTAATAAATGTGTAAAACAAAAAGAATATTTCAAAAAGATAAAATATAAATTAAAAAAAGGAGAAGTGAGAATGACAGATTTCAAGTATAAATTTCAATTGTATCGTCATTTACAACAGAATATACCCAATATTTATGCTGAAGCCAGGAAAGCTGCTGATGAAATTGGTATTCCAAAAGATATAAGGGGAAAATTCGGTCTTACTGGTGCAATTTCCGGGTGTCATGGATTACCATTTAAAGAAGTTAGAGAGGCCGAAACTTATTATGGAGAAAGAATTATTCCCAACAATGTATTTGACGAGGAAATCAGAGAAATTGTAAAAGATGTTTATGGTGATGAATATGATGGTGTAGCAATAAACACCTGTGAAGGTGCCTTATGGGTTTCTTTTGATGTACTTGCCACACCGCCTATGCAGGGCAGAGGTGACAATTATCGTTCCAGATACATTATTCCTTATGAGAAACACCTACATCACCATGGCAGTTATGGACGTCCATTTCCGGGTAAGTACAAGGATATTTTTGCTGACCGTGGCACAACCCCCGGAGAGCTAGGTTTTTACGGAAAAAGACAGAACAATTTAGATTGTATAATTGTTCCTTTGGAAGGAGCTAACTATGATTGTCATGGTATAAAGTATCATCCCTGTGTTCAGTTAAGCAACGTTGATCCAGAAGCTTCTATGAAGGTATTAAAAAAGACTGCAGAACAACACGCAGCATATCTAACTGCCTTTACTTCCCTTGGTTATGATACGCCAGGATATGGTTATGGCGTTAAAGATAGCGAGGGAACCCCGCTTTTACAAAAAATGATTGGCGAACTTGCTCAGGATTATAATGTGCCTTATATCGTAGATAATGCCTGGGGAGCACCTTTCGTAGGTATGGATATCAGGAAAAATAATGCTGATATTATGTGTTATAGCATGGATAAAGCAGCCTCTTGCGTAACAGCCGGGTTAATAATTGGTAAAGAAGAACTACTAATAGATATTAGAAGGGCATTGGGAGTACATGGAGACCGCTGGGGGACAGGGGCATCGCATGGCAAGGCTGCCTATGTAACAGTTGACCCAGGCAAGGAAGCCCTGGTTGGTGTTATTGCATCGCTTAAAGTACTAAGAGATCATCCAGAACGATTAACAGACCCGGTGGACCAGCTTTATGATATTACTGTTCAAGAATTTGCAAAGATTAATGAAAAAATTAGAAATGATTTTATGATTACCAAATCCTATAATTCTGGTGCCGTTGAAATAAATTATGAAAAGAGCTGGCAAAAAAATAATTTTGGAATTCCAATTTTTTCCATTGAAGATATGTATTCAGGAACAAACATTTTTCAATCGGGTACCTCTCAGATGGGAATAATTCCTACCATTGCCTATGATGGCAATATCTTTGTATCTCCTGGTTTGGGTACCACAGATAATGATGGTAACCTCATTGTTGAGAGAGCCCGCTGGACAATTCAGGGCTTGGTAAAACTAATTGAGATCACCTGCAAGTATGCTGGAATTTTATAATATTTTGTCAATATGAAACTATTGTAACATTTAAATATTATTGCTAATTTGAAAAAAGAATATCTCATAATTCCATGATATAATATAATTATATTTTTATAATATATTAGAAAAAGCAGAGAGCTCATATAATACTCTAAAGAGAGGGGTGGTAAAGAGAAAAGTTAAACCATCATAGAACATGGTGTTGCTACTTCTTTGACTGAATTGATTAAAGATGGATTAATTTGCAACAATATAGTTGCCCGGGCTCAGGGATTTTATAAAGATTTTATAAAGGGAGGTGATAAAAAAACATCATATTTATTATACTTAAAATGTAATTTCAATTCTATAATTATATAAAAGAGGTAAAACATGAAAAAATTTATTACAGTTTTGTTAATTTCTATCTTTTTGTTAAATATTTTATTTATTTCAACAATATTTGGAAAAGAAACTTGGAATGCAAATAGCCAGTGGTCACCCACTAACTATCATAGTATAGCACTTAAAAAATTTGCAGATATGGTATATGAAAAAACAAATGGTGAATTGGAGATTATAGTTCAATATAGTGGAGCACTTGGTTACAAAGGACCTGAACTTTTGCAAACAGTTGGAGATAATTTAGTGCAAATGAGTGCAATCACTAATATGACGGTTGCGGGACAAGAGATTATATTTGGAGTAAATTCACTTCCTATGATGGGACCAAATTTGGAAAAAGGAAGAATATTTACCAATATCTGTAGACCTTATTTTGATAAAGCCGCTGAAAAATGGAATCAAAAAATACTTTGGATGGGCCCATGGCTAGATGGCTTATGGTCTAAAAAAGAAATAACTTCTGTCGAAGATATGAAAAATTTAAAAATACGTACTTATGACAAAATCAGTGCTGATGTTATTAAAGCAGCAGGAGGAATTCCTTATGCTATTCCATGGAGTGATGTCTATACTTCGGTTGCAACTGGAATGCTTGATGCTGTTTTGACTTCTGCTACGACTGGAGCTGAAGGAAAATTATGGGAAGTAATGAATTATTTTCAACCCATTATGTTTATGCTGGCTACTGAAATGGTAACTGTTAATCTGGATGAGTTTAATAGCCTAAGTGAAGAATTGAAAGTATTCATGGTCGAAATTTCTAAAGAAATTGAAGATGAAGTATGGATTGCAGGTGGAGACGAAGAAGAAGAAAACAAAAAGCTAATTTTGAAAAATGGAGTTAAGATTATTCCTATTTCTGAAAAATTTGAGAAGGAAGTAATTGCGATAACTGAAAGTGTTAGACAAGAATGGCTTGATAATGCACCTGTTGAAGCTCGAGAAATTTATGAGAAAGCAAAAGAAGCGCTTAGTGAAATGTAAAAATTAGGTGAAATGTAGTTGGCAGTGAGGTATATTTTTTAAAATGTAACTCACTGCCAATTTTTAGTGGAAAGAAGGTTTTAGTCGATGAAAACATTAATAAAATGTATTAATAGAATAACTAATTTTTGTTTTTACTTAGGAGCAATTATGCTTTGTTTAACAACAATCATGATTTTAGTTGAAATTATTTTAAGACGTTTTTTTAATTCTTCATTGTATTTTACTGATGAATTTACAGGTTATTTTTTATGTGGTATTGTTATGATGGGTATGGCAATCACTTTAAGAGACGGGAGCCATATAAAAATGACTGCTTTGTATGAATTTTTACCTGAAAAGTATAAATTAATTTTAAATAAAATTATTGATTTTGTTGGTTTAATATTTTGCATTTATCTTACTAGTGTTACTTATAATCTTTTTTGGAGATCAGTTCTTGGCAAAGTTCGTTCCATGGGTGTATCAAAGACTTATATAGCCATTCCGCAATTTTTCATTCCCCTTGGATTCTTGATAATGGCATTTCAGTTTTTAGAGAAAATTTATAATGATTTTTATGAAAAAATTTAAGTTTATATAATTATAACCTTTTATAAATTTGATTTATTTATAAATAACAGGAGCTTTATATGGAACTGATAATAGAAAGTTTAACAATTATTTTTTTAATAATAATATTTCTTGGGTCTAGTCTGTGGATTGGTATAGGATTGTATCTTACAGGATTATTTTCCCTTTTATTTTTTACCAATATGCCTGTAGGAAAACTTCTGGCCACTGTTACATGGAATAGCCTGAATAGTGCCTCATTAATGGCAGTACCATTATTTATTTTTATGGGAGAAATATTGATTCGAAGCAACCTTTCTAAAAACTTATTTAAAGGACTTTTCCCTTGGATGAGGCTTATTCCAGGAGGCCTTATTCATATTAATATTATTGCTTGTACTATATTTGCTGCTATTACTGGTTCAACTTCTGCTACAGCTGCAACGGTAGGGAAAATTACTATACCAGAATTGGAAGCTAGAAAATATGATAAAAAATTATCAATAGGTAGTGTGGCATCTGCGGGGACTTTAGGTATTTTGATTCCACCTAGCTTAACGATGGTAGTATATGGCGTTATAGCAAACGAAAGCATAGGGCAATTATTTATAGGAGGAATTTTCCCTGGATTGCTCATTGCATTGACTTTTAGTATTTATATTATTATGATTTCAATTTTTAATCCACATTTGACCCCTACTTTTATTGAAAAAATTAGATTTATTGATTATTTATCATCCTTTGTACAAATATTTCCTGTATCTTTCTTAATTCTAAGTATATTAGGTAGTATATATTTAGGATGGGCTACTCCTTCTGAAGCTGCTGCAGTAGGAGTAGCAGTTTCATTGGTTTTTGCACTATTATCTAAAGGAATCACTGTTAATGAATTTATTAAGGCATTGAAAAATACTATCAAGACATCTTCAATGATACTTTTAATCATTTGTGGAGCAAGTTATCTTTCTGTGGCTTTAGGATATTTAGCAATTCCATATCGTTTAAGTAATTATATTGCAAGCCTTGATTTAACTCCATTTGTTTTGATTTTAATCCTCATGTTAGTATATGTTATATTGGGTTGTTTCATAGATGGAATTTCAATAATTGTTATGACTTGTCCAATTGTACTACCTATAATAAAACTTTATGGGTTCGATTCTTTATGGTTTGGGATTTTTGTGATTATCTTAATTTGTATATCAAATATTACTCCTCCTTTAGGTTTCAATTTATTTATACTTATGGGAATAACAAATGAGGATCTCTGGTTTGTTGCACGAGCGTGTTTACCCTTCGTTATAATAATGTTAATCGATATTGTGATATTATATTTTTTTCCAACAATAGTAACATTTTTACCTCGTTTAATGATACATTAATATAAAATATCATTAATATTTTATTGGTTAAGGCAATAATGAATATTATAAATAATACATTTTTGATGAATAAGTGGATTTTAATAAGGAGAGAAAAAAATAATGATAAAATTGATAACTGATATTAATGAAATTTCATCATTACTTAATATAAATGTCATGAAGATGTTCACATCTGTTTCTGTTAGTTTTGATAGCTATAAAGTAGCTGCACCAAAAATTATCAAGTTTAATAATAAAAAATATTTATTTGCATGTCATTTAGAAAAGGGAAATTTAGATGCTCAGAAAGAAATATTAAATTCATTTCCTCCAGATATTGAGATCATATATTATAGTCCATATTTTACCTTTGAAATCCCCAGCGAGCATATTTACCCTGATTTTATTAGTGCATTTAAAAAAATTTTTAAAACAAGTGAACAAATTTTGGTTCAAAAAAATATTCCTGTTTCAATTTATAAATTACTTCTAAATGAATATATTGTGAAATTTGATGATGAAGAGAAATATAATCCAATTTATAATATGTATGTAATTTCTAAAAATGAAATAATAGACAAAATGAATATTGATAGAGATAAGGCAAACAAAATAGCAATTGAATTAGTTAACAAATCACCTTTAAAAAGTTACTTGGAAGAATTAATTTTCAAAAGGACTGAATCACGTTTCGATAGTTTAGATGAACAAATGGAAAAAAATAAAATTGATGCGGTTTTATGCACATCTCCCTTAGGCTTACAGGAAATAACTGGATATGGCTTGAAAAAATATCAAGAGAATTATCAATTATCTGCTTTATATAAAAAAGGGGAAAATAATGTATATTTATTTTCTAAACAACCTTTAGAAGAGTTTGGAAAGGGTAAAGAAGTTAATATATTTGTTGAAATACTTAAAAAAATGTCTAACTGTAGTTTTTTGGGAATTGAAGAGGACCACATTTCTACAAGTTTTTTTAAAGAATTAGAAATTCATATAGATAAAGTGCAAGGTTGTATTAGTTGTATAAGAAAATCTCGTCAAAACAGAGGTTGGGAAGATCTTTCTTATTATATTATTGCTTCGAGAGCAACTGTATATGCTATTGAAGAAGCATTAGAGTGGGCAAAAAATAAAATAAACAAACAAGAACAAATATCGGAACTAGATATAGAAAAATATTACGAATTAAAGTTACAAGAATTTAAAAATAACCATAACATACCATTTTATATAGAACCAATGTTGACAATTTGTTCCTCTGGAAGTAGAACTGTCATTCCTTCATTACCAACTGAATATTACTTAGATAAAAATACTAAAAGTCTGAAATTAGATGCTGGAGTATCAATTTTTGATCACCAGGGTATTCATCATGCTGCTTCAGATATTACCAGAACACTTATTTTAGAAAAAAAAATGATGCAGGCATATAAAAAGTTAGAAGAGTATATGATAAAAGAAGTAATACCGAATATTAAGTCTGGAATGCAAGGTAAAGAAATATATCAGTTAGCTGTATCCAAAATTGAAAATGATAAAAATTTTTTTAAAAATATTGGTTTATTGTCATCAAATGTTGAAATATTTGCTGATATTTACGAAAGAAATGTTGGGCATCTTATGGGATTACAAGAACCAGTAACACTTTTTTTCCTAAAATATGCTGAAGAGAAAGTCAGTTCTGGAATGGTTGCAGCTATTGAATATCAATGGCATACAAAAATTTTTGGAATAGGAATAGAGGATAATTTCATAATAACAAAAAATAGGGGTTTGAATTTTTCTAGGGATAAATTTTAAATGAATCAACAAAACCCTATAAGAAAACTCTAAAATCAAAATGTTAGTTATCATCGATCATATTAAAGAAATACTATTCTGATAAACTCAAATATACTAGATATGGAGAAGAAAGGCCATTGAGGGTATAGATGATGCCATTTCATTGACCATTCCCAAGGGTGTGGGTATGCACAGGCGTCTGGTATATGTTAAGTTAAAAGAAGGGCATATTTTAGAAAACGCATTATTAATTTAAAGATTGAAAACATCTAATTAGCCTGATACTCCAGATTTATTCTTATAAAAGAATTGTCCACCTATTGTCTGAAAAGAGGTCTATTCATAAGAATTTCAAATTTTGAAAAATAATATCTCATAATTCCATGATATAATATAATTATATTTTTATAATATATCAGAAGAAGATGAGAACTAATATAATACTCTGAAGAAAGGGGTGGTCAAGAGAAGGACTGAACATATAGAATGATTTTTGAAATTATTTAGTAAAAAATAGTATAAAAAGGAGAAATGAAAAGATGTATAAAAAAAGTATAATTACTATTCTGTTTTTAATGTTGTTTTGTTCTTTTGCCCTTGCTCAGGGTGACATCATTAAAATTGGTGCCAATGTATCATTAACCGGACCATCTTCCATGTGGGGAATATCAGAATTGAATGCTCTTAGAATGGCAGCAGATAAGATTAATGAAGAAGGAGGAGTACTGGGAAAGAAAATTGAGATAGTTGAATATGATAACAGAGCAAATCCTCCTGAAGCTGTCATTGTAAATCAGAGATTAATAGATAGGGACAATGTGGCAGCCATCATTGGAGTAGCCCAAAGTGGTACTTTTATTGCTGCACGTACTGTTGCAGAGGATGGTAAAACCCCACAAATTGGGACCACTCCCACTAATCCTTTTGCCACTATAAGAGAAGATGGTACACCATTTAAGTATGCCTTCAGGGTTTGTTTTATTGATCCTTTTCAGGGTAAAATCGCAGCTAATTTTGCCTTTAATGAGTTAGGAGCAAAAAATGCTTCAATTGTTTATGATGTTGGATCAGATTATTCTTCATGGTTAGCCGATTACTTTATAGATAATTTTACCGCCCTGGGAGGTAAAATTATCAACAAGGAAGCATTCCGTAGCGGAGAGTTGGATTTCAGAGCCATTTTGGGGAAAATTAAGGCCTCTTCAGTAAATATTGACATTTTATATATACCAACAATGCAAAAAGAAGCAGGTTTAATTGCCAAACAAGCCCGCGAATTAGGTATTAAGGCACCATTTATGGGAGGGGATGGTGTAGGCAGCCCTGATTTAATGACTATAGGTGGGGATGCTACTGAAGGATTTTATTTTACCAATTTAGCGGATTTAGCAGACCCGATGTTAAGTGAATGGTTAGAAGAATATAGAGCACGATACGGCACAGATCCAGTTCTTCCCAATCCTGTAATGGCTGTTGATGCGTTATTATTAGTAGTAGATGCTATAAAGCGAGCGGGAACTACTGATGGTGAGGCTTTAGCCAAGGCTATTGAGGACACCAGGAATATAAAAGTTCTTACCACCGACAACTTTTCAATTGATCCTGCGACCCACAACCCATTTGACAAGCCTGCAGTTATTAATGTTGTGAAAGATGGGAAATTTGAATATGTTATGAGCTATTCAGGGGAAAGTTAATATATCATTCATGTTAAGAGATTAACATTGTTAATTATATAAATTACAGCTGTCAGATTCTTGTTACTCAATTATATTTTTAGGGTAGATGAATCTGACAGCTGTAAAAATATTCCATTGGTAAAATAATCAGGCAGGAGGGGATTTATATTGTTTTTACAAACACTGGTTACCGGATTAGGTATTGGCAGCATATATGCCTTAATGGCTATGGGCTATTGTCTAGTTTTCAGCATTTTAAATTTCAGCAACTTCGCTCATGGAGCAATGATTATGATAGGTGCATATGTGGGATATCTGTTCTGCTCTATAATTGGGATACCATTTTTTTTATCAATAATCATTACAGCTGTTATTACAGGTATATTGTCAGTTATCAACGAAAGGTTAGCATACCGATCTTTAAGAGAAAGAAATGCGCCATCACTCTATTTAATCATTACTGCAATGGGAATTTCTATTATGCTTGAGAATTTGGTCTATTCTACAATTGGTTCAAACTTTTATGCCTATCCCCGGGTTTTTTCTAAAAACTATCTTGAAATATTTTCTAGTACCATAGGTTTGATAGACATTTACTCTTTTTTTGTTTCTATTATCTGTATTATTCTTTTACACCTGTTTCTAAATAATTCAAAGATTGGAATGGCAATAAGGGCAGGTGTCGCCGATCCAATTGCCACATCTCTAATGGGGGCAAATTTTAATGTTTTAATAAGAAATGTTTTCTTTTTGTCGGGCATATTTGCAGGTATTTCGGGAGTATTTATGGGATTGAGATATATGGTTTATCCGCAGATGGGGTGGATTACCAATAAAGCTTATATTGCTGCGGTTATTGGTGGTCTTGGTAGTCTGCCAGGTGCCATTATTGGTGGATTTATTCTTGGAATTATTGAAACTATCGTATCTGTTTATATTTCCTCAGTAGTTAGGGATGTATTTTCTTTTTCAATGTTAATTCTAATACTTTTATTAAAACCATTAGGCCTTTTTGGAATAAAATATGAAGAAAAGATGTAGCAATCTTTATTGATGATGAAGAACGATAAGGGGGAAATATTTCTGTGGAATATATCAGTACGATTTTTATTGTAGCTTCGATAAATGTAGTGGCTGTCATTGGTATGACAATCTTTACTGGATTTACAGGGCTTTTTTCATTTGGACATGCTGCTTTTATTGCTATTGGAGCTTATGGTGCTGCAATATTAACCTATTTCTACCATTTTCCTTTTATTTTAGCCCTCATATTTGGTAGTTTACTGGCAGGTTTAATTAGTTTGTTAGTTGGTTATCCTACTATTAAAGGAAACCTGGGGAGTGATTACTTGGCGGTTGCTCTGTTGGGGTTCGGGGAAGCAGTCAGAGTAATTTTGGAAAATCTAAAAATAACTCAGGGAGCCAGGGGTTTGCCCGGCATAAGAATTTGTTGCACCGTACCGGTTGTCATTATCGCCATAATCATATCTGTATTAATTGCAAGAAATTTAATTTATTCAAAATACGGCAGAAGAATGGTTGAGGTCAGAGAAGACGCTGTTGCAGCTGAAATGCTTGGTGTCCCTCTATTTAAAACTAAATATTTTTCCTTCTTTATAAGTGCAATATTTTGTGGGTTATCAGGAGGCTTATTTGCTCATTACTATGGTTTTATTCAACCAGCTATGTTTACTTTAGAACAATCCACTCAAATTCTAACTTCTGTGGTGTGTGGTGGAATAGGCAGCATCACTGGACCGATTGTTGCAACCTATATCTTCGTTTTTATACCTGAAGTTTTTAGGTTTGCCAAATTATGGCGATTAGTTTTTTATGGTGCCGCCTTAGTATTAACTATGATATTCCGGCCAAGTGGATTAATGGGATATAAAGAAATTGGTTTTCATAGTTTAGTAGCTAAAATTAAAAGGGTGGAATAGATAATTTAATAAAGATTGTCTAAACCGTTAAAATAATTGTTGAAATTAAGGGAGATAGTAGCAAAATGTTGCCTTTATTAGAATTGCAGCAAGTTGAAAAGACCTTTGGGGGTATCTGTGCTCTCAGTGATATTTCATTTACCGTTAATAAGAATGAAATTATAGGATTGATTGGGCCAAATGGGGCAGGGAAAACAACAATTTTTAATTTAGTGACTGGAGCTTATAATATTAGTAGTGGCCTGATCTTATTAAATGGTAAACCAATTAATAAAAAGAGACCAGATCAGATTGTTAACCTTGGTGTAGCCAGGACATTTCAAAATATAAGACTTTTTAAAAAATTAACAGTTCTTAACAATGTCAAAGCATCACTTTACCATAAAGCTAAATATAATATATTTGATGCTTTGTTGAAAACAGGTAATTATAAAAAATTAGAAAAAGATATAGACGAAGAAGCCAGGATATTATTAAAACAAATGGAGTTAGACGAATATGTTGAAATCCAGGCAGACAATTTGGCTTATGGGTTACAGAGAAAATTAGAAATTACCCGGGCATTAGGTTTATCTCCTGAACTGCTGCTATTAGATGAGCCTGCAGCAGGTATGAATCCAAAAGAGGTAATCAATATAATCGATTTAATCAAAAAAGTTCATTCCGAATACCGTTTAACCATTATAATTATTGAACACCATATGAAAGTTATTACTAGCCTTTGCAGTAATGTAATAGTGTTAAATTTTGGTAAAAAAATTGCCGAAGGACCGGCTGAAGAGATTCATAAAAATTCCAAGGTGATTGAAGCTTATCTGGGTAATTCCACTCAAAAAAAGAAAACAGAGATAGCCTATGCTAACAATTAAAGATATGAATGTGTTTTATGGTCATATACATGCTCTACAGGGTGTTTCCATTCAGGTTAACCAGAGTGAAATTGTATCCATCATAGGAAGTAACGGAGCAGGGAAATCAACTTTACTAAATAGTATTGCCGGCATTGTAAAAAGAGCATCAGGGGAAATTACTTTTGAAAACAATCCCTTACCAACCCGTAGTTATGATATTGTCAAACTAGGTATTAGTTTAGTTCCGGAAAGAAGAAGGATATTTCCCAATCTGACCGTTAATGAAAATCTAAAGATGGGGGCTTATTTACGAAACAACCAAAAAGAAGTCGAAATTGATTTAGAGGAAATGTATAGATTATTCCCTATACTAAAAAAAAGAACAAAACAATTTGGTGGAACACTATCAGGTGGAGAACAGCAGATGTTAACTATTGCTCGTGGTTTGATGTCCAGACCGAAGTTTCTTATGCTTGATGAACCGTCATTAGGTTTAGCACCAAATCTTACGGAAGAGGTTTTCTTAAAAATAGAAGAGATAAACCAAACCGGAATTACCATACTATTAGTTGAACAGAATGCCTTCAAGGCCCTTGAGATTGCGAACAGGGCCTATGTTTTAGAGAATGGCAAGATTGCCTTTTCTGGAATTGGTGCAAAAATGCTGGATAATCCTAAAATTAAGGATGCATATCTGGGAGTATAATCTTATACCCGAACAAAAATAGATCAGAGGAAAGAGATATGAATCTTACTAAACAATATCCTAAAATAGAATTGGCTTTTCTACCAACTCCTTTGGTATATGCCGAAAATCTTACAAAATTACTTAAAGGACCTGAGATATTCATTAAATGTGATAATTGTACCGGACTGGCATTAGGAGGTAATAAAACAAGAAAGTTAGAATACATATTAGCCGATGCTTTGGCTAAAAAAGCAGATGTAATAATTACCATAGGAGGACTTCAATCAAATTGGGCAAGGCAAACAGCTGCAGCTGCCAGAAAGATAGGTCTGAGAGTAATTTTAGTGCTTAATGGTGAAAAACCAGAAGAATATCAAGGTAATTTGCTTCTAGATCACCTATTAGGATGTGAAATTAGGTTTAAACCCTATACTGATGAAGAAGAACAAAAAGAAGAAGCAGGTGAAACACCAATTACAGGAGAAATTGCAGAGGAAATATTAAGAGTTGGTCAAGTTCCTTATATCATTCCCTTGGGTGGGTGTAATCCTTTAGGTAATTTGGGATATATTAGCGCGATTGAAGAATTAAAACTTCAGTCAGAAGAAAAAAATATCCATTTCGATTATATTGTTTCAGCCGTTGGGACAGGCGGAACTCAGGCAGGCATAGAATTGGGGCTAAGATTATTTAAAATGGATTGTAAAGGTTTGGGTATCAGTATAAGCAGACATATTAAACCAAAATCCCAGGAAATTGCAGATTTATGCAATCAGACCATAAAAGACCTAAACTTTGAATGTAAGGCTTTTTCGCCCGAAGAGATTTTAATAAATTATGATTATATTGGAGAAGGATATGCCATTCCAACCATGGATGGAATAAAAGCAATATATACTTTAGCCCAAACAGAGGGGATCATACTTGATCCAGTTTACACTGGTAAGGCAATGGCAGGAATGATTGACCTGATAAAGAAGAACTATTTTAAAAAAGATGAGAATATACTTTTTTTACACACCGGCGGAGAAGTAGCAAATTTTGCTTATAATAAAATGTTTTTATAGAAAGATAAAGGAATAGTTTAGTAAATATGCAATTCATGCGTATTTGTTCAGGAGGAAAAAAATTGTACAAATTTAGAGTAGCCATTGTAGGATTTGGCCATGTGGGGAGAGGGGTCCTGGATGCCCTGATAGAGAGTCCGGATATGGAAGTAGCTGGCATAATCGAATTACCACATGTTGTCAAAACAATCAGAGAAGAAGTTGGAAACATTCCAATCATAGATTATGATATTAACAAGCTAGGTAAGTTAGATGTGGCAATTCTGGCTATTAACAGCAGAAATGTGCCCGAAACTGCCCCCATTTATCTACAAAAAGGCATAAATACTGTAGATGCTTATGATGTTCACGGGGAATCTCTAATAAATCTTCGGAAAGATTTAAATAATGTGGCAAAAAAACATGATGCTGTATCTATTATCTCTGCAGGCTGGGATCCGGGAAGCGATTCCATAGTCAGGGCTGTTTTAGAAATTAATGCCCCTAAAGGTATTACCTATGTTAATTATGGTCCCGGGATGAGTATGGGACATACAGTAGCGGTAAAGGCCATTGAAGGAATAGATGATGCTATTTCATTAACCATTCCCAAAGGTGTAGGTATGCACAGGCGTCTAGTATATGTTAAGTTAAAAGAAGGGCACAATTTGGAAAATGTATCACTTAGAATAAAAAATGACCCATATTTTATTAATGATGAAGTTCATATTTTTAAAGTAGATAGTACAACTGACCTGCTTGATATGGGCCACGCTGTTAAGATAGAAAGGAAAGGTGTATCCGGTAAGACACATAATCAAAGAATGGAATATTCTTTATCGGTCAACAATCCTGCATTAACCGGGCAGGTAATGGTTTCGGCAGCAAGGGCAAGCCTAAAACAAAAACCAGGTTGTTATACTATGCTGGAAATTCCACCTATAGATTTTCTTTATGGAGAGAAGCAGGAGTTAATGTCACGATTGATATAAATATCCAGAAGAAATCTATTTCATTTTTATGGGAGACATAATGTATTTAAGCTTATGATTAGATTATTTGTGCAGAAGCAATAATAAAACTGCTTTCCATGGTTAATTATTATTTTGTAATAAGATTAGCTAAGGTGAAAATATGAGAATAAATTTTGTAAAAATGAATGGGTATGGAAATGATTTTATAATAATTGATAATCGTAACAAAATAATACCTGAAAGAAATATCAGCGAAATGGCAAAAAAGATTTGCAAACGGAGAGAATCTCTTGGTGCTGATGGACTTTTATTGTTAGAAAATTCTTTGCTTTATGATTTTAAAATGAGATTATTTAATTCTGATGGCTCAGAAGGTGAGATGTGTGGAAATGGTGCTAGATGCATTGCTGAATATGCATTTATTGAGGGGATAGCAAATCAGGAAATGGTCTTTGAAACACTTGCCGGCAAAATATCTGCAAAGGCCAATGATGATAATGTTATGATTCAGATGCCAGATGTTAGTATTAATAAGATGGAAAGAAATAGAATCATTACTATTGATGAACAGGATTTTATTTATACCTACCTTTTTATAGGAGTTCCTCATTGTGTGATTTTTCTGAAAGAGAATATATCGGAAAGTAATCTTTATAACCTTGGTAAAAAAATTAGATTCGAAGAAAATTATTTTCCTGCGGGTACTAATGTAAATTTTGTTGAATTTAAAGAAGGTAATCAGTTATTTGTAAGGACTTACGAAAGAGGAGTAGAGGAAATCACTTTATCCTGCGGAACCGGCTCTTTAGCCAGTGCTATTGTATATTCTTTGAATGAAGAAAAACATCCTCCTTTTATTGTTAAAACAAAAGGCGGAGATCTGGGGGTTGATTTCGTTAAGGGAAAGAATGTAATTAAAAATATTACCTTAACTGGTAAAGTAAAAATGGTTGCCCGGGGAGAGTTGTTGCCCCAGTCTTATAACGATAATTAGGCTATTTAAAACTAACTATGCTTATAAAAAAACTATAATATTATTCAGATAAATTAAAAATTCTTTTTTAACCAATTCAGTGGTAAAAAGAAATATCTGTTCTATAGTTATAACTCAAGACATATGGTATCAGGATAAGGATATGTTGTGGAATGAGGAAAAATATGAACGGCGAAAATATCTTTAATAGGATAATAGATTCCCTGGATATAGAAACCTTTATTGTCTGTCAGAGTGAAGAAGAGGGCAGAAGAATAGGTTTAGCAATAATGGAACAATTGGGGTTTAAAGATGCTGATATAGTATTTATTGAGTTTTTAGGTTCCGGAGCACGAATTAGAATAAGAGCAAACATTTATAAGCCCGGAGATTCTTACGGGTGGTTCAATTTATGTAATCAAAAGAGAGACAAGATAAAAAATGGATAACAATACCATTAAAATAAAAAGAGTATTACTCGTTCCTCTGGATCCGGTTCATGATGTAGCTCTGAAGATTTTAAATCGAAAACTGAGGGATAGAGGGCATGAAACTATTTTACTACCCCCTGATATACCCTTAGAAGAAATTATTAGTCGTTTAACTGAAATTGATAATTTGGATTTTATACTGGTTAGCAGAACTCTTGGTTATGGAGTAGCAGAATTATTGGGCAAATTTATCGATTTGGCAGAGGCGGCAAAAATTAGGGATAAGGCAAAAATAGTATTAGGCGGAAAGGCAATTACTCCCCAATTAGCTGCTGAGCTGGGTTTTGATAAAGGATTTGGAGCAGGAACAGATTTTGATGAGATAATCGCTTTTATTGAGGGAAGAGAATTCCTTAGGGAAAGGGATAGTCTATTTAGAAAGAAAATATCAATTCCTGCCAGCCACAATTATCACTATAAGAATAACCGTATCAGGAGACTGTTAAATGAAATAACAGATGAGATTATACAATGGGGAGAGAATAAGAGCAGTCCTGGGATTGAAAGAGCTAAATTAAGGGAAAACATGATTACTATTTCTCAGGATGATAAGCTTACAGATGAAGAAAAAAATCAGAAAATCAAAGTCTTAAAAGAAAAATATATAGCCTATTGCGATGAAAAGATTGTTCGTTTTTATGAAAGGGGATTGTTGCCCGATAAAGTACGAAAGTTATCTTCAGAAGAAATAGGAAAACTGAACCTTTATATCCAACAACAAAAACAGAATATCAATTTCAAGCAAATGAGACATATGCAACTTTTACCACTTGTATTTGTACAATATGGGACAGGTTGTCCCATTATGGATATTGCCCATATTAAAACAAGTGAAGCCTGGGGAGCAGACGGAGTATTTCATTTTGACCCTTCATGGGGTGCTCGTACTGAGGGTTTACTGGAGGGGATTCTTTCTCACGAAGAGGATGGTTCTATCATTACCTGGGAAAATCTGGCAAAAATAAAATCCTCACTTCATAAAGAGACATTGTGGACAGTCAGAGCCCATCGTGGACTAAACACTCCTGAGACAACTGTAATTGCAGGTAGATTAGGAGCTGATTTAACTAAAATACATATAGTATATGGATCCCTCAATGGTGGAACTGACCCGGCAAGATTAACTATTGATGGCTTGAAAGCAATACAATTTGCTGCAAAATATAATATGCCTTTTGATGAGCCAACAAATGAGGAGTTAGGGGGTGTTCCAGCCTATAAATCATTTGCTGGTTTGTTGATTATTGCCGATTTAGCTTTAAAATTAAAAGCTCAACCTATATTAAAGCCCCTTTTTTGTTATTCTCCCGATGTTATGATTAGCGGGAAAATGGATGATAATTATATTGACTATAATGTGGCCAAAATTAAAAGCCTGCGCTCCATAATTGATGCTCCCATCTGGCCTGGTGAACCTATTGGTTTTATGACTCATTCTGAAGATAGAGTCCAATCTACTTTATCCACTGCTTTACACTCTGCTCTTGCAATTTCTCTTCAGGTAGATGCTATAACCATAGCATCTTCAGATGAAGCTTATTCCAGAGGGCCAATTTCACTTGCCTCCAGAATTGACACCTTAAGAGGAGCACAGGAAGTATTTCGTTTTTTAGGAAAGGCAAAAATAAAACCGACTGGCAAAGCAAAGGAATATGAGAAGGAAATAACAGAAGGAATAGAAAAAACTTTAGAAAAAGTTGCCAAAAGAGGCAGTTTTGTTGATGCTCTTTATGAAGGATTATTAGGAAGTCCTCAGGATGGAGCTTACCCTGGCCGTGCTGGAAGAGATACTGTCTTTGAAGGATAAAGAAATATTTTATGGAGAGTAATAGTAAAGTAATTGGAATACTGGGAACTGCCAAAAATACAGGGAAGACTACAACTTTTAATTTTTTATTAGAATGGTCAAATTCAGAAAAAATAAAACCCGGTTTAACCAGTATCGGTTATGACGGAGAAGATATTGATAATATCACCGGATTACCCAAACCCCGCATTTTTATTGAAAAGGGTAATACCATTGCCACAGCTGAACAATGCCTGTTTCCTTTAAAAGATAGAATAGAAATAATTGAAAAAACATCTGTTAATACTGCTTTAGGCCGTGTAATAATTGGAAAAGCAAAAAAGGAAGGAATGGTGATATTGGCAGGTCCGAATAAAGGTATAGATCTTCAGACTATTATTCAAAAGTTAAAACAACAAAGAGTGGAACTTATACTGGTTGATGGGGCTTTGAATAGGATGATACCATTGATTCATTGTGATGCATTAATAATAGCAACAGGTGCCTCTCGTCATACTGATATTGGTTTACTGGTGGATGAAATTGAAAGTATGACCAGAGTATTTAATCTCCCTGAATGGGGGAAAGAAGATATTTATAAAGACGAAATCAGAGAGTATAAAAATAATATTCTAATTTTCCAGAAAAATGGATGTCTGAAACAGTTGAGTGGACATTCGTTGCTCAGTCAAAAAACATTTAGCAATTTGATCAGTATTATCAATGATCCGGAATATGATGGGGTATATATTCCAGGTATAATACAAGAAACCATTTTAAAAAAAATAGCTGACAAATACTATCAGTTATTCCAAGGGAAAACTATCATAATCAATAATCCCACTTTTCTATTGATTGGTTCCCGAGAAATTAATCATCTTAAAGATTTGATTGGCGATTTACTCAATAAAGGAATCAACATTAAGACACTTTATAATTTACCTATTTTGGCGGTTACCATTAATCCCTTTTATCCAAAGTATGACAGGCTGAGGAAGGGTAGTTATGAAATGGCCAGTATTGACAGATTACAATTGCATGAACAGATGACTGGCAGGGTAACCTTCCCGGTAATAAACATCAAGGAAAAAGAGAGTAGTAAATTGTTAATGGAAGTCAAGAAATTTCTAAAGTCTGGTAACAGATAAAAAAACCAATATAACCGATATAGTAAAAACAAAAAGGACTAGTATGGATAACTATCATAAAGAGGTGGAAAAGAGTAAAGATAGCAGTAAAGAGGGAATATTGTTAATGATTATGGCAGCCTTTTTCTTTGCTCTAATGGCATTTGTTATTAAATTGTTAGATAATATTCCTCTTATTTTTGCTGCAATATTGGAAATAACTTTTCTTGGAGTTATACCGGATCCAATGTCAATCATTGGCTCAATTATGATTATCATTAGTGGTATATTACATTTTAAATGTAGTAAAAACACTGGTTAGTTTCAGCTGTTTATCAAGAAATAAATAGGTCAGTGTCAACTTATTCAAATAACCAAAGTCATATCAATAATAGAAATGTTTGAGTATATTTAAATTGCTGTAAAACTATTTCTAAAACCCCTTCTTTCCTCAGAAGCTTCTTATTCTATAATTTTTACAATTTATTTTTTGCTGTTTTCTAATGAAAATCATTAACTGTATGAACATTGATTTTTATGTGAAAGATAATATGTTATAATTATTATAAATAGAAATTAAGATATTCTAATGTTATTTAATTAAGAAGAAAGGAGGAGAAGGATATGATCCAGGTGAAAGTTTTTGGGGTAGCGATTGATCCAGCAACCAAAGGATTTGTAGTCATTTTAAAAGACCGGGATGAAAAGAAATGGTTACCGATATGGATAGGGCCCTTTGAAGCCAAAATGATTTCTCTGGCTTTAGAAAAAACAAAACCTAATAGACCTTTTTCTCCCGATTTAATTAAAGATATAATTGAAGCTGCTGAACTAATTTTAGAGAAGGTTGTTATATCTGATATAAGAGGCAATACCTATTATGCCACCATGTGGTTAAAAAAAGGAGAAAAACAGCTCTTGATTGATGCCCGGCCCAGTGATGCCATTGCAGTTGCCTTAAGATTGAAATCACCCATATTCATTACGGATGAAGTTATGAAAAAAGCTTCTGTTGCTCATTCTTCACAGGAGGAAGAAGTTTCCGTCCGTTTAGCACATTTAAAAAATGAACTGCAAATTGAAGTAGAAAAAGAAAATTACGAAAGAGCTGCCCAGATAAGGGATGAAATTAAACGTTTGGAAAAGATGAATAAAATTCCTCCTTTAAAGTCAAATTAATTATTTGAAAATTATGTTTCGTTAGAAGAGATAGTGTTGGAATAATAAATATATGGAACGAATTAAAAATCTTCCTGTTTGATAACGGGGAGATTTTTATAATGATTGGTAAATTAAAAGATACTTTTAAAAGGAGACCAGTTTTAATGAGGAAAATCATTGTCAGTCCGGCTATTTTTGAAAAATTCCCTGATTTTGTATGTGGTATTATTATTGTCAAAGATATCCAGATTGCCCAAAAAAATAAAAGAATAAAAAAACCATTAAACAAAATAATAGAACAGAGAAAAGTTGAGGGTCAGGATTTAATCAATCATCCTTATATCCAGGCCTGGGATGAAGCCCATAGGAGATTTGCTTCAGATCCTGAACATTACTTGCCTTCCCTTAAATCATTGCTGGCTAGAATAATGGTCGGAGGAGGACTACCTTTCATCAACTCCGTAGTTACTCTTTTTAACTATATTTCTCTCAAATATTTGATACCCTGTGGTGGAGATGATATCAAAAAAATCAGTGGCAATCTCTGCCTGGATTTTGCTACAGGAGAGGAAAACTTCATCGGTTTGGGTAGTAAAGAATTAGAGCATCCCTATAAAGGAGAGGTAATCTATTATGATGATCAGAGTAAGCAGATTATGTGTAGAAGATGGAACTGGAGAAATGCAGAATTTTCAAAAATAAGCGACGATTCGAAAGAAATTGTCATTAATGTTGACGGAATCGGAGATATCCCAACTTCTGTTATAATTGAGGCACGGGATGAGTTGGCAGATTTGTTACAAGAACACTGTAATGCCAGACTGACAACTGATCTATTGACTGGTCAGAATCAGCAAATAGTTCTACCAGATTAGACTAAAATAGTTTTGCTCTTTATGAAAAGTACGGAAGATAAAAAATGCTTAATCACCTGTTTTTCTCTGAATATTGTTATTTGAAATATAAATAAAATCAGTTTATTAAAAATGGAATTATAAATATATTATTACGATAAATGGATATTTGACATTAGCAGTATAATTATATTGATGGAGTGAAAAATAAACTTGAAAGGAGAAGGCTAAAATGCAATTTGACAAATTCACTATTAAAGCCCAGGAAGCTATTAGCGAGGCACAGCAGATTGCTGTACAGTATAATCATCAAGAAATAAAAAGTGAACATCTGCTGTTAGCTTTGCTCAGACAAAAAGATGGCATAATACCGTCTGTATTAGCCAAATTAGAAATTGATATTACTGATTTAGAAACATTTTTAGTTAAAAAATTAGAAAAATTTCCTACAGTGCAGGAAGGTGGAAGCGGTCAATATATTGGCAATGAATTAAACAATGTATTTAATAATGCTGTTAGGGAGGCTTCTAAATTAAAAGACGACTATACCAGTACCGAGCACCTTTTATTAGCCTTAATTGAATTAGAAGATAGTTCTTTTTCAGGATATTTTAGAAAAAAAGGTATTAATCGGGATAATATTTATCGGGCATTGATGAGTATCAGGGGTAACCAGAGAATAACCGATCAGAATCCAGAAGAGAAGTATCAGGCTTTAGAAAAATATTCCCGGGATTTAACACAATTAGCCAGAGAGGGGAAACTGGACCCGGTCATTGGACGGGATGATGAAATAAGACGTACTATGCAGATATTGTCACGCAGAACAAAGAATAATCCAGTTTTGATAGGCGAACCGGGCGTGGGAAAAACAGCCATAGTGGAGGGATTAGCCCGAAGAATTATTAGTGGTGATGTCCCTGAAGGTATCAAAGATAAAAGAATAGTTGCTCTGGATATAAGTGCCTTGGTAGCCGGGGCAAAATATCGTGGAGAGTTTGAAGATCGTCTTAAAGCGGTATTGAAAGAGGTAGAAAATGCCGCTGGTTCTATAATTTTATTTATTGATGAGATGCATGTTCTGGTTGGTGCCGGGGCAGCAGAGGGGGCTATTGATGCTTCTAATATGTTAAAACCTGCTTTAGCCAGAGGAGAATTGCACGCCATAGGCGCTACCACTTTAAAAGAATATCGTAAATATATTGAGAAGGATGCAGCCTTAGAGAGAAGATTTCAGATGGTCCTGGTTAAGGAACCTACTGTAGAGGATACTATTGCTATTCTACGAGGTTTAAAAGAACGTTATGAAGTGCATCATGGGGTAAAAATTATGGATTCCGCCCTAATTGCTGCTGCAACATTATCTGATCGTTATATTACCGATCGGTTTTTACCGGACAAAGCTATTGATTTGATTGATGAGGCTGCCTCAGGACTGAGAATGGAAATTGATAGTATGCCTATCGAGATAGATGAAATACAGAGAAAGATAATGCAGCTACAGATAGAAAAACAGGCTTTAAAAAAGGAAAATAATGCCATTTCCAGAGAAAAAATAAAAAATATTGATAATAATCTGGGTAATCTGGAAGAAGAAAAAAATAATTTGATGTTAAGATGGAACAATGAAAAAGAGATTATTCAGAAGATCAATCAGATTAAAAGTGAAATTGAAAAAGTTAAAACTGAGGCAGAACAAGCAGAAAGGAATGGTGACCTTAACCGATTAGCTGAAATAAAATATGGTAAAATGCCGGAACTGGAGAAACAGCTGGAAGAAAATAATGAAAAATTATCTTCCTTGCAGAAGAGTTCCCGTATGCTAAAAGAAGAGATTACCGAAGAAGATATTGCTCAGATTGTGGCTAAATGGACCAACATCCCTGTAGGGCGTTTAATGGAAGGGGAAACAGCAAAGCTGATAAATATTGAACAGGAATTAAAGAAAAGAGTAGTGGGGCAGGATGAGGCAGTGAATCTGGTAGCTAATGCTATAAGACGGTCCAGGGTTGGTATCTCAGATCCCAATAGACCGGTAGGTTCATTTATTTTTATGGGTCCTACCGGAGTTGGAAAGACTGAATTAGCCCGAAGCTTAGCAGCTTTTTTATTCAATGATGAGAATGCACTGGTCAGAATAGATATGTCGGAATATATGGAGAAACACAGTGTTGCCAGATTAATTGGTGCTCCTCCCGGATATGTTGGTTATGAGGAAGGAGGTCAATTAACCGAAATTGTCAGGCGCAGACCCTATTCAGTAATTCTTTTTGATGAAATTGAAAAAGCTCACCATGATGTTTTTAATATTTTGTTACAAATAATGGATGATGGAAGGTTGACAGATGGACAGGGCAGGGTGGTTAATTTTAAGAATACTATTCTTATTATGACCTCCAATATTGCTAGTCAGTATATCTACCAATTAAATTCTAGCAATAAAGAGGAGATGTCCAGACAGATTGAACAGGTATTGAGAGAACATTTTAAACCTGAGTTTTTAAACAGGGTTGATGAGATTATAACCTTTAATCGTCTGGGAAAAGAACAGATTATTGAGATTGTAGATATCCAGCTCAATATTTTGAGAAAGCGGTTGCAGGGTATGGAAATTGACTTAATAGTGAGTAACAGAGTTAAAGAAATTCTTGCTGAACGCGGGTTTGACCCTCAGTTTGGTGCCAGACCTCTAAAAAGAACTATCCAGAGACAGTTGCAAGATCCTTTGGCTTTACAAATCCTGGAAGGGAAGATAAAAGAAAAGGATAAGGTCCAGGTAGAATTTGAGGAAAAGAAAAAAGAAATAATTTTTAAAATAAAAAGCTAAGTTTTTAATATTATTTAAATGCCCCTCTTAAATTGGGGCATTTTTTTATTTTTTTTGGCAAATTAATTTGTATTTGTAACACTATTGATGAAATTAAATAGACCTAAGCATTGTAAAATAATACATAATTATTATTTTTATTTTGTTTGTCTAATGTAATAAATCTTAAATTATAAATAATAAATATGGATTTTGGAAATGCCAGAATCTATTTTTATATCAACACGATATTCAGCATTATTATAATTTTCAGAAAAATAAACATTGCCATCCTGTTTTGAGAAATGCTCATCGAAATCTTTTTTACTGATTCCTGTGTCTAATATTACCTTTGCTCCTACATTATCAGGAATTGCAATATCAATCTTAGATACTCCGGAGTTTATGTTGATTTTCCCATTGTATTGTGGTGCTATAATGTCAATTTTTGAGGCGCCGCTTTTTATGGAAAAATTTTCTATTTTGAATTTTGATAAATCATAATCAATAGAAGTAGCACCGGTTTCGAGAAAAATATCGTATACTATACCGGTATTTAGTTGTAAATCGATATGGTTTTGGGAATTCCTTACCATTTGATCGGTGACTGACTGATGGGTAATTAAAATCTTTGCTTCATGGTCCTGAACAGAAAAATCTTCAAGGGGCTTAAACCCTGGATAGCGATAACTCACTTGGCATTGATAGACCAGTGGGGTAGGGAATCTTAGGACAAAAGAACCGACAGTATAATTTAAATGGAGATTAGCCTTTTGAACCAAAGGAACCATCTCAAATTCTTTAGTTGTTTCTTTGTCTCCTAGAGTGTCAGATACTAACAATTTCTCATCTTCTATGTCTTCGGCTTCAATAGTCTTCTCTGGCACCTCTTCTTCAGGGATTGTCTCTGAAATAACCTCTTCTTCAATTTTGGGAATTGCTGCTGGAACCATCTCCACTTCTCTTTGTATAGTTTCTACTTCAATCGGTATTTTACCTTCTAATTGCAGGTTTAAATCGGTATAACTGGCGCTAATACCATAAATAATTCCCAATAAGATGACCAGAGGAGCTAACCAGGAGAGCCTCTTCCTGAAAATTAAACTAATACCAAGACTTATCAATAACAATGGCCAAAGCTTTAAAATATTGGGCCAGACAGTCCATTCCAGAATATCGAGATTATTTAATAATAAGATAACACCAATAAGGATAATGACAAATCCTTTTAAAAACCGTGTTAAGCTCATTTTTAGAACTCCTCTCTAAAATTTGGAGATATTGAAAATTCTATCACATATTTTTACCCACATTACATTTATAAGGTAATTATATTACTTCCCCATATACTGGCTCAATTTATTATTTTTGAGTAATATTAGACCAGCTGTTGGCAATCAATAAATCGATTAATCTTTGTCTGTCAGACAGATAATCAGGATTAATTGACAGTGCAGTTTCGGCTTCTTTTAAAGCATTTTCATAATCCTGACTGCGATAATAAGTCAAACCTTTTTTGTAGTGGGCTTCAGCCAAAATATCCGGTTTATTGGCCAGGTTAGCAGCCAATTGGTAATGGGTAAGTGCTTCAGGTAAATTTCCATTATGATAATACTGATCACCAATTTCAATAAGAGCTTCTGCGAAACTGTTAAAAGTAAATTGGTGCCCGCCTAAGGGATAAACTTTTTGAGACAACTCTTTTTCAATTATAGCCCGATCATAATTATGGTCTTTAAGATTAATCTCTCCCTGGTAATAATAAGCCAGGGCAATAGAACGCAGGTCGTCCTCAAACTGAGTTACTTTCTGATATGCTTCCCGTGCCAGATCCAGCTCTCCATTATTGCGGTAATAGTTTCCCAAATGCAGATAACAATAGGCATTAGGTTGATAGTCAACAAGTTTGTCCATTATTGGCGGACGATACTTACAATAGCCCATTTCAATGAACCTCTCATTTGCTTTTACCAGCTGATGGTTATCGAGATAGAGTTGACCTAATTCGGCATATAGTTGAGAATGATTGGGGATTAGCTCTACAACTTTTTCGTATTGGGTGATAGCTTCCTCTAATTTGCGCTGTTCTTTAAAAATCATTCCCCTGATGTAATAAGAATAGGCAACATCATCCTCTCTTAAGGGAACCAGTTGGGTGAGGGCTTTTTCGAAATCACCCATTTGAAAGAAGGTATAACTGAGATTAATTAAGGCAATTTTATTACAGGGATCTATTTGCAATGCCTTAACATATTCATCTCGGGCTGGAGAATACAACTTTTCTGAAAAAAAGAAATTTCCTAAATTAATAACTGCGTAAACATCTGTGGTAACCGTTTTTTCTTCAATGATAGACTGTAAAAGTGCCTCCAAATTTATTTTATCGCTGGCAGAGATGGGGGAGTAGAATAAAACCAGGAAAAAAAGAAGAAAACAGGTAATAGTTAACCCAGTCCTTACTTTTCTTTTCATTATAATATCTCCTTAATTATTATTAAATATAACTATAAGTAATCTTGCCTCGCTTTACTTCCATATATAACGTATATCTGATTCCATTATATTATTTTTTTTTCTTTTCTGCACCAAATTCTTTTAATTTTAGAGCAAAATCTAATAATTTTTGGTCCACCAGTTCATTGACAGAATCTTTTTCAAACTTTCCATCCAGTTTTCTAATGCCAGCTTTTCTTCCAGTTAATATCTCTATTCCCTGATCAATTGTCTTAACAGGATAAAGATGGAACTGACCGCTTTTAATTGTTTCCACCACATCTTCTCTCAACATAAGGTCTGGAATATTTGATTCCGGTATTATTACCCCTTGAGTTCCCGTTAAACCTTTTGCCCGGCAGACCTCAAAAAATCCTTCAACTTTCTGATTAACTCCACCTATGGGCTGAATTTCTCCTTTTTGGTTTATTGAACCGGTTACTGCAATATCCTGCCTGATGGGAATATCTGCAATACTGGAAATTAGAGCATAAGCTTCCGTAGAGGAAGCGCTATCTCCATCTACTCCAGAATAAGATTGTTCAAAACAAATACTGGCACTAATGGTTAGGGGTTTATCCTGGGCATATTTTGAGCGCAGATAGCCACTTAATATGAGAACGCCTTTATTATGCGTTTTACCACTCAGGTCAGCCTCCCTTTCGATATTAATAATTCCTGCTCTCCCCATTGAAGTCTTGGCAGTTATTCTGGTTGGTTTGCCAAAGGAATACTCGCCCAGATCGTATACGGAAAGCCCATTTACCTGGCCTACAATTGCGCCTTCAGTATCGATCATTAAGGTTCCCTGTTCAATCAGTTCTTGAATTTTATCTTCAATGAGATTCAGTCTTTCAATTTTTTCCTTAAGTGCTGTAGTAATATGTTTTCTTTGAATAAGATTTTGCTTATCTTTTTTAGCCCAGTAATCCGCTTCTCTCAAGAGGTCAACAAGGTTATTGAAATGGGTGGATAATTTATTCTTTCTTCCTGCCAATCTAATAGCATATTCAATTACCCCTTCAATTCCGCTTTGGTCAAAGGGTAATAAATTCTCTCTCTCACATAGTTGCTTGATAAAACAGGAATATTGATATATATTTTGTTCAGTATTTCCAGTAACGGTATCAAAATCCGCTTTTATTTTGAAAATTTTTTCAAAATCCGGATCCCTGAAATATAAAAGCTGATAGAGAAAAGGATCTCCGATCATGGCTACCTTTACATTGCATTCCACTGGTTCTGGTTTTAAGGCAGAGGTACTGAACATAGGAAAGGGGTCGTAGGTTTCCGGTTCAATCATCTGATTTAAAAGAGTTCTTTTTAAAGAGGGCCAGACACCTGGTTCAAGTAATACATCTAAGGCATTCAATACCAAAAAACCCCCGTTGGCCTTTAAAAGAGAACCTGCCTTTATTTTAGTAAAATCTGTTACCCAGTAACCGGTGCGGTCCAACCTTCTTTCAATTATGCCGAAAAGATTTTTATAGGTAGGGCGGGTTTCAATAATAACAGGGGAGGTCTTGGTATCAGAATTATCGACCAGTACGTTTACTGAGAATTCAATGAAAGAATCTTTTATTTGAGGCAATCTTAATCCTGGAATAACTGGTGCCTGTTCTTCTTTTTCCTGAAAACGGCTGATATTCTCCAGAACATTTTTTTTAACTTCTTTCAGGTGAGAGTTAATGGCATCATTATCATATCTTTTCTTTATTTCAGCAATTTCTTCTTCTACCAGAGGGGTGATTATTTTTATTTCTAAATCTGTTAATTTTTCACTGAGTTCTTTTTGAAGGGCATTAATTTTCTTGGAAACCACAGCAATTTCTTGGGTAAATTCATGATGCTTCTTTTTGATTGTATCTAATTCTTCTTTGGAAAATTTTCCTTCCCCGACCAATGCTTCTAAATTTTCTATATTTGTTGGTTTTTTATCAATGATGGGAAAGATATCAGGCCTGGTATAAGGGCCTATCTGTATCTGAACAATAGTAAAATTGTCTGCTTTTACTTTATCTTCAAATTCTTTAATTAAAGATTGTTGTTTCTTTTTGAAATTTTCAGTGAGAGAATCTTTGCTTTCCTGGTATTTTTCACTTTCTAAAAGCAAAGGAATATGTTTTCTTAAGGTGTTTACCAGATTCTCCATATCTTTTTTGAAAAGATTACCCTGCCCGGCGGGTAGACTGATTGCTCTGGGCATATCAGGGTCTTTGAAGTTATGAACATAACATTTGTCATCAAAGATGACATTTTCTCTTTTTCTGTTCTGTAATAGTTGTTTAATGGAAGTACTTCTGCCGGTACCTGATTTCCCGGTAATAAAGAGATTATAACCAAGATACTCCATCTCCAGGCCTAATTCCAATGCTTTTAAAGCTCTTTCTTGTCCCAGAATTTTATCACAGGCTTTCAGGTCCTCAGTGGAAGAAAAATGAGCCTTTTTCAAATCACAACTCCATCGCAACTGTTCAACGGGGACTTCAGGAAAGGTATTTTTTTGAATGTCCATAATCCCTCCTTTTAATGCTCTTTTAGGAAAAGAGTTTTTTAATTTTTTTTATTTATTACATTGTTATTGACAGGAATATTTCTTTTTATTATAGCAGTATATTTTATATTTGTTAAGGAACAAATAGCAAGATTAGAAGCAAGGATTATATTTGTAGCTAAATCTGCTTAAAAAAATAAAGATTAAATATTAAAATGACTTTTTAGTATAATGGTGAACCGTTTCTCTTTTTAAGATATAATAAAGAATATTAGAGTAAACAGGGGAGGAATACAATGTCAAAAAGTATTTCGCTTATCTTTATTTTATTAATAATTATAATAGCTGGTTTTGCCTATTTTAATTATAATCAACTGAATCGGATTCAAAGTGATTTACTCAAAAAGGAGGCATTATTAGAAGAATCGGAAAGATTGATTGAAGAACAGGGGACTTCCCTGGTTCAGATGGAAGAAAAAATAAAGGAAGCTTTGGAAAAAGATAAAATTCTTTCGGATGAGATGATAATGGCAGAGAAGGAAGATAAACTTCAAAAACAGCTGGAAGGATATCAAGAAGAATTGCTGGCATTGCAGTTAAAAATGGCAGAAGTTTTACAGAAAAATATATCTGATACTGAAAGCATTTCCCTTTTAAGAGAAGAAAAATCCAAATTAGAATCCTCACTTGAAGAAAGAGAAACTCAATGGCTGGAAAAAGAAAAAGATAATAAAGAGATTATCTCATCCTTGCAAGAGGGGATCCGGCAATATGAGACCGAAATGGAATTAGTAAATAAAAAAGTTTTAAATATAGAACAATACTTAGAAACAGAACAACTAAAAAGGCAGGAATTAGAACAAGATATAAAGAAATATGAAGATACTATTGATTATTTAAAAGAACAACTTGCTCTAAAAGAGGATGAAGAGTCTTATGTTCAACAGATAAGCAAGTTAGAGAAAGATAAAAAAGAATTAGAAGAAGAGGTTGCTGAGAAAGATTCCAGCCTGATTCAGTTTTATGAGGAGTATCAAAATTTACAAAACCAACTGGCTGACTATGAACGAAAAATTAATCAGTTAACAGTGGAGACAGCTCAAGTATTGGAGCAGAAAGGAATATTAGCAGAAATAAAGGACAACCTGACTAAGCTGGAACAGGAGAAAAGCAAGATGGAGAAGATTTTGCAAGAGAAAGAAACTCAATGGCTGGAGAAAGAGCAAGTGGACAAAGAAATCATTGCTCAACTTCAGGAAGAAATTAAAAAATACGAGTTAAACATAAAAGAGATTGGCAAAGAGATACTTGTATTACAGGAAGATCTAATAAAAGAAAAGGCATTGCAGGAACCTGTACAAAAAGAAATAGATATTAGTAGTTTGGAAAAGCTGTTGGCTGATAAAGAAATAGAATGGGCAAAGCAAAATGAGCAGAATAGGAGGTTAATCTCTTACCTAAAAGGGCAACTGGAAGATTATAAAAAGGAGATTGATATAGTCAAACTGGACAGCAGCCTGTTTAAAGAAGAAATTGCCACACAGATAGATATTTATCAGCAAAACCTAACTCAGATTGGAGAGAAAGAGTCCCAGATTTCATTATTAACCTCGCAGATTGAGCTATATATGCAAAAAATAGATGATTATGAAAAGTCTGTGGCAGAATTTAAAATGAGATTACAAGAACAGGAAGATATTAATTATCAGGAACAGCAGAGTTTAATAGAAACTATTCATTCTCTGGTGAAAGAACGAGAAGAATACCAGAATAGTATCAACCAGTACTATGCCCAGGTTAATAAGTTTCAATTGGAGATTGCTCAGTTAAAGAATAAAATAGGGGTCTTAGAAAGTGAAAAAGAACCAAAATATTACGAAGTTAAAAGTGGAGATTGTCTCTGGAACATCGCCAGAAATAAATATAATGAGGGTATCGCCTGGATAAAGATATTCAGGGCTAATGAGGAATTGATTCAAAATCCTGATTTAATTTATCCCTATCAGCAGTTTATATTACCTGAATAATCAGTGCACCAAAAAAAAGTACCAATCTTCACTCTTTCACTAAGGTGTATAGATATTTTAAAATCAGCATAAATTATAAAAAAGTAGTATTGATATAGTCAGTAGTGCCATATTTTATTTTGCGCATATCCGATCAATTTCTTTCTGGTATTTTTCATGAATAATAAATCTTTTTAATTTAAGACTTTCTGTCATTTCTCCTTTCTCCTGAGAGAATTCATCAGCCAGTAAAGCTATACCCATAACTGTCTCAAAGGGTTGAAAACCATATTCTTTGGATATTAATCGTTTTTGTTCTTGTTGATAAAGGGATAACACTTCTTTCTTTTTAATAAGCTCTGCATTATCCTGATAATCAAGATGTTTTTTATGGGCATACTCTTTGAGAGCCTCAAAATCAGGGACGATTAGAGCACCCAGTCTGGATTTATCCTGCCCCACCACAATTACCATGCTAATATAAGGGCTCTCTTTGAGTTTTTCTTCCAGCGGCTGTGGTTCAACATTTTCTCCTCCCGCCAGAACGATGGTATCCTTTATTCTACCTATAATTTTCAGATATTTCCCATTATAAGTTTTTTTCCCCAGATCGCCGGTATTAAACCAACCATCCTTGAGCACTTCTGCTGTTTTCTGTTCATTTTTGTAATAACCTTTCATAACCAGATCGCCTTTAACAAAAACTATACCTGGGTGGCCATCGGAAACCTCCAGGTCAATAGCCTCCTTATCCCTAATTTTTATAAAAGTATCAATAATTGGCTCGCCTACTGTGAATATGATGGGATTAAGCTGTTTTCTTCCTGCAACTACCGGAGAGGTTTCTGTCAAACCATATCCCTCTAAAACCAGTACGCCTACCGCATCAAGAAAAATATCAATATCTTCAGGGAGAGATCCCCCGCCGCTTATAGCAAATTTAATTTCTCCACCTAACATATCCCGAATTTTTTTAAAGACCAACTTATCACTCATTTTATATAATAAAGATAGATTTCTGATAGTTTTTCTGGCATTTCCCTTTTCTTGTTCGGAAAATTGAGCCCTATCAAAGAGGGGCAAGGTATCCTCAAGCATTCTTTTAGCATGTTTGTATTTTTTAGCAATATCCAATCCCTTGAAAAATAGTAATTGCTGCAACTTCGCTCCCATTTTTATCTTTTGCAGAATTCCCTTATAAAGGCTGTGCCATATACGGGGAACGGTACACATTATGGTCGGTTTTTCCAGGAGGAGGTCCGGTAATAATATTTGTTTAAATGGTTTGCTGTAGGCAGTGGAAGCACCCATTCCCATAGCGCAGTATTCAACCGTTCTTTCATAAATATGCCATGATGGCAGTACAGAAAGAAAACGGTCATTTTCATTGAAATCTCCCACGGTAAGAGGTACATTAACAACATTGTGCATAATATTGCGATGGGTTAACATAACACCCTTGGGGTCAGAGGTAGTGCCAGAGGTATAAATTATAGTTATTAAATCATCAGGAAGTGCATGTTGGGAAATATTTAAAAAGTGCTGGTCACCTTTCAGTAAAGCTTCTTTACCAATTTTTACAAGCCGAGAGAAAGAAAAAATAGGAGGCAAATTGTCAATATTACCCTTCTTAATTATACGGAGCTTATCCCCTAATCTTTTTTCTAATTTCATATCTCCAGATAAATTTAAATTGATAGATAATTCTTTACCCTGTTCCTTCCAATATTTTTCTAAGAATATTTTTGCTCTTTCCGAAATTAAGAGGAAAGAGGAATTGGAACTGAGAACTGAACGAATTTTTTGGTAGAATGGTTTACTTATTTTCCCATCAATCTGGAAGGGAGTTGCTTTTGCCCATTCCGGGGCCTCATCAGTTTCTGAATATACCTCAACCTTGTCCAGGAGAATAACATTTTTAATATTGGGAAGTTCTGAAGAAACTTTGAGAAACTCTGTCAATACTTTTTCATTTTCTAAAATAGTAGCAATAGAATCTGAATGATTCAATTTAAAGACGATATCCTGAGAATAACTATTTCCACTGGCAGGCACATCTACTGCCCCAATACCAATAATAGCCATATCGCTTATAATCCATTCCAGACGATTTTCTGAGATTAGACCGATATGGTCGCCTTTTTTAAAACCTAACTCTAATAAGCCTGTGCCAAATTGTGTAACTATTTCATAAAATTCCCTGTAACTAATTGCTTTAAAATGGGCACCTTTTTTTATCTTAAAAGCGGGCCTGTCCTTGAATTTATCCCTGCTATTCAATAACATCTCGTTTAATGTTTTGAGAGTCATTTTTAAATACCCTCCCAGATTTTTAATAATGAAAACTCATCTTTAGTATTAGTACTAACTACTAATAGTTAGTATAAGTATATATTTAAAGGAGAAAAAAGTCAAAATTTTTTTAATAAATACAATGAAAGATAAATTAGCTACTTTATCATTGCTAATAAGCCAATAATACATTTGTCAAGTTATTGAAAAGAGGATAAAATGTAAAAAACAGTACTATTAAAAAACTATTTATAAAACACGACTCTGTCTGCAACCGGGCCCTTGAAATTAAATATTATTTAAATATACTTATAGATATTGTAAATAGCATATAGCATACCATTCTATAATTGTGATATAATCAAAATAATCTTGCTGGTATTTTAAAATTTCTATAATATAATAATATATACAATTTTTTCTTTCAAAAAAATAATTTTCCTGAACAAAGTTTAAGATATAGAAATTCTTTTAATTTCACACCTTGTTTTGTCAAATACAGGAGGTAAGCCAGGTGCGAATCATTTCCATTGCTAACCAAAAGGGCGGAGTTGCCAAAACTACGACATCAATTAATTTAGGAACCTGTTTAACTGAATTTGATAAAAGAGTACTTCTCATAGATATGGATCCCCAGGCACATACCACCATTGGTTTGGGAGTTGAGCCTAATGAACTGGAAAAAACAATGCTCAATGTTTTAGAACCAAGTCGTTCTCCCAATAAACTCAATCTGGAAGATGTCGTGATTCAAATGAAAAAATTTTCTAACGGAAATCTGTATCTGGCTCCCAGTAATATTGATTTTGCCAGTGCGGAGTATAAACTGATTGACCAGATAGGCCGGGAAGATTTTTTAAATATAGGTATACAAAATTGTAAAATAAAATTTGATTACATTATCATAGATTGTCCCCCTTCACTGGGAATTTTAACAATCAATGCCCTGAAAGCTTCCAGTGAGGTAATTATTCCTATTCAACCCCATTACTTTGCTCTGCGTGGTATTGAAGAATTTATGGAAACTATAAAAATTGTTCATCAAAATCTGCATCATTTTTTGGAAATACATGTCCTCATCACTATTGCAGATACCAGAAGCAATATTGCCAAAGAAGTTGTTGAGGAAACAAGAGATTTTTTCAAAGAACGAGTATTTAAGACTATTATTAGAAAGAATATATCCCTGGTGGAATCTTCCAGTCAGGGAATTCCCATTATATACTATAATCCGAGATCTCATGGGGCAGAAGATTATTCAGAACTTGCTCAAGAGGTGATTTCCTTTGAAAAAGAAAAAATTAGCGCGCGGCTTTACTAAAATTTTAGATTATAAGCAGGAATTAATCAGGGATACTTCTCAGGGTTTGGAGCAGAAACCATTTATATCAGATTCCACTGATGGAGATGGAGAATTGGTTTATCATGAAATGGAAAAGAAACTACCTGTAGAAGAATCAAAAGTAGAAAGTTTTGTTAATATCAAAGTAATTGGCGTTGGGGGTAGTGGAAACAATGCTATTGAAGATATGGCAAACCATCGCATCAATGGATTGGCGCTAATTGCAATTAATACTGATTTGCAAGCACTCTCATTATCCCAGGCAGGGCAAAAAGTGCAAATCGGTAAACTGACCACTAAAGGTTTGGGCGCTGGCGGTGATCCCGAAGTTGGCAAAAAAGCGGCTGAGGAAGATAGGAATGCCATTGCCAAGGTACTAGAAGATGCCGACATCGTCTTTATTACTGCCGGCATGGGTGGAGGAACGGGAAGTGGCGCGGCGCCTGTTATTGCCGAAATAGCCAAAAGAGAAGGAGCCCTTACCATAGGAATTGTTACAAGGCCCTTTGCTTTTGAGGGGAAAAAGAGGATGATACAGGCAGAGCGGGGGATAGAAGAACTTCAAAAACAGGTCGATGCCCTTATCACCATTTCCAATGATCGTTTGCTTACCCTGATTGGCAAAGATACTTCAGTTAAAGATGCCTTTGAAATAACTGATCGGGTTTTGAGGCAGTCAGTCCAGGCAATTGCCGACCTGATTACCACCCCTGGGCTAATAAATCTTGATTTAGCAGATGTAAAGGCAGTAATCAAGGATGCAGGCTTTGCATTAGTGGGTATCGGTATAGGACGCGGGAATAATAAGGCTTCCACTGCTGCTGAGGCAGCTATTTCCAGTCCTTTACTGGAAGTATCCATCAAAGGTTCCAATTCCATCATAGTCAATGTAACCGGTGGATTGGATATGAGTCTTTATGAGGTTAACGAGATTGTGGACCTGGTCTCCAAAGCAGCAGGCAGAGATGCCAATATTGTTTTCGGGGCAATAATTTCTGAAAATATGCAGGATGAAGTCAGGGTTACCGTAATTGCTACCAAATGTGAAAAAGCTATGCCACTACCTGTAAATCAAGAAGAGGTAGAAACTATTACTATCCGGGAAAAGGTAGAACAGGAAGAAAGAAAGAGGGAGAGGATTTCTCCTTTTTTCAGCGAAAGTTTAGTTGAAAACCCCATTTTAAAAGATAAAAAATTTGAACCTGATATTGGTAAATCTTCGGCGGAAGAAACAGTAGGTCCTGCCAAAAAATATCAAGAAAAAGAAGACCTGGATATACCTACCTTTTTAAGAAAAAAATACAGAAGATAGTATTTTTTATAATTTTCTTTTATTTATATTTATTTTCTTTCCTTTCTTGAGGCATTACTCATCTTCTTAGAAGAACGTATTCATAATAAACAAGTTATTAACTAAAAACCATAAACCAAAAACTTATATTACTACCAAACAATTACAATATTTTTAATAAATGGAAAATATTTTGGAAACAATAATTGATGGGGAAAAAAACGAAAGACAACAATTTTCATTTTCTACCTATGAAGCTTATAAAAAGATAAAGAAAAATGATCCTTTGAAGATGATTTTAGAATCGATTGACTGGTCTTTCATCAATCCATTAGTCAAAGACCGATACTATAACAACAAAATCCTTATCTATTCCCCAGTTTCTCTTTTTAAAGCCCAATTGCTTATTTATTTGGGAGAGATAGATTCGAATCGGCAATTGGCCGAAGTCCTGCGTTATAATACAAAATATTGTGTTCTTTGCGGCTTTCACCACTTCTTAAAAACACCAGCACATTCCACCTTTTCTGCTTTTAGAAAAAGAATTGGTTCTGATCTATTCCATAAAATAATGCATCGTCTGGTGGCCCAGAGTGTTCCTATGATTTCCAAAAAACTTAGTTATATTTCTCCCCAAACTCTGCATCTAACCATATATTCCAGGGAAGGAGAAATAATCAGTTGTAATTGCAAAGGCAAGTGTAAAATGGAAAAGATTATTACTAAAAATAACAAAGAAATAAACAAAAAAAATTTTGTGATTGATGAGTACAGGGTAAAGCTATACATTGACCGAAAATCATATAAACCGTTTGCAGCTGAGCTCAGACCAAAATGATTACCTTTTAAAAACTTTTTCCCCTTATAATCCTGAAAGGAGAGAAGATATTATGCCAGAAATAATTTCTCTTGAGACTGCAAAAATATTAGCACACAATGATATTGCCAGACTTATTGACCACACAGCTCTGCGTCCGGATGTCACCGGTATAGAGATAGAGGCTCTCTGTAAAGAAGCACTGCAGTACCATTTTTATTCGGTCTGTATTAATCCCGGTTTTATACCTTTTGCCAGGACTTTGTTAAGTTCCTCAGATGTTAAAATATGTACCGTGGTAGGATTCCCCTTAGGGGCAACCCTGTCCCGGGTTAAGGCTTATGAGGCAGAGGAATCTGCCAGAGAAGGTGCCCAGGAAATCGATATGGTTCTAAATGTTTCTGCCTTAAAGGATAGAAATTACCAAAAAGTCGAACAAGAGATTAAAATGGTGGTAAAGGCTGTATCCGGATTGATATGTAAAGTTATTTTAGAAAACTGTTTATTGACTGATGAGGAAAAAGAAATTGGTTGCAAGATTTCCGTTCAAGCCGGTGCCCATTTTGTGAAGACTTCTACGGGTTTTGAAAAAGGAGGCGCAACTATTGATGATATAAAATTGATGAGGAAAGCTGTAGGAAACCACGTAGGTGTCAAAGCAGCAGGAGGCATCAGAGATTATGATACTGCTTTGCAGATGGTAGAGGCAGGTGCCACCCGCATTGGTGCCAGCAAAGGGGTGCAAATAGTGGAAAGGAATCGTTTATAAATTGTCAGAAGAAAGAAACAGAGGTTTGGGATGAGATTATTAATGTGGAATGTCAATGGTTTAAGAGCGGTATATAATAAAAATTTTTTAGAATGGTTTGATGAACAGCAGGCTGATATTTACTGTATTCAGGAAACAAAGTCACATTTATCACAGATACCGGGAGAGCTTATTAATAAACCAGGTTATTACACTTATTTTACTCAGGCAGAAAAAAGGGGCTATAGTGGAGTCGCCCTCTGGACTAAGAAAAAACCCATAAATATCTCTGATAAATTAGGGATACCCAGATTTGATAGTGAAGGACGTTACATCAGGGCAGATTTCCCGGAATTCATATTATTTAATATCTATTTTCCCAATGGCAAAGCATCCCTGGAAAGATTACAATACAAAATGGATTTTTATGAAACTTTTTTAAAGAAAGTTGTTGATTTGCTCAATGAGGGGCACAAAATTATTATTTGTGGTGATGTCAATACTGCCCATAAGGAGATTGATTTAGCCAGGCCTAAGGAAAATTCTAACATATCAGGTTTTCTTCCTATAGAAAGAGAATGGATTGACCGCCTCCTTCAGACCGGATTCTTGGATACTTTTCGCCATTTTAACACAGAACCGGGTCAATACAGCTGGTGGGATTACAAGTCCCGGGCTCGTGAACGCAATGTAGGGTGGAGAATTGATTATTTTTTAATCAGTGAGAATTTAAAGGATAATCTAAAATCTGCCTTTATCCAGACAGAGGTTTACGGTTCTGACCACTGTCCCGTTGGCATTGATATAGATTTATAGTAGGAACAAAGGATGATTAAATTTATCCATTTTGCCGATATTCATCTTGGAGTTGAGAATTACGGGCGTATCGATGCTCATACCGGGTTACACTCCCGCTTAAATGATTTTATCAGGACACTCACTACTGCTATTGATATAGCCTTGGAAGAGAAGATTGACTTTGCTCTCTTTTGCGGAGATGCCTATAAAAATAATAATCCTAACCCAACCCATCAACGAGAGTTTGCCAGACAGATTTTTCGGTTAAGTGAGGCTGGAATACCAACTGTTTTAATTAACGGCAATCATGATAATCCCTTAACTTTTGGCAGAGCCAGTTCCCTTGATATTTTCCATACCTTGCGTATTGCCAATATTTATGTGGTTACTGAGCCGGTTCTCCTACGCTTACCCACTGCAAAAGGTAATATTCAGGTAATAGGAATACCCTGGCCAACCCGAAATCAATACCTTGAGAAAGAGGAATACCGGGAAAGTGATTTACATTCAATCAATAAAAAGATACAGAAACGTCTCATGAAAAGAATAACTGAACTGATTAGTCAGCTTGATATGCAGCTCCCCAGGTTCTTAGCAGGCCACCTGACAGTAGCCGAAGCCATCTTTTCTGGTTCAGAAAGCTATGCTTCCCTTGGCAATGACCCCTCTTTACCACTACAGTTTCTTAGAGAGACCTCCTTAGATTATATTGCCCTGGGCCACATTCATCGCTACCAGAATTTAAATGATTCTAATACCCCGCCTATTGTTTACTGTGGTAGCATGGACCGCATTAATTTCGGAGAAGAGCAGGATGAAAAGGGTTTCTGTATAGCCAGTATTGATGAACAGGGAAAGGTGAATTATGAGTTTATTCCCCTGCCGGTACGCAATATGCTGACTATTGAAATAAAAATTGAGGATTGTGAAGATCCAACTGATGAGTTTGTATCCCTGATTAACGAATATAACCTTAAAGAGGCAATAGTGCGTATAAACTATGAAGCAAGTGAAGAACAAAACAGAAGAATTGACTTTAAAAAAGTTGAAAGTGCCTTAAAAGAAGCTTTTCTGGTTACAGGTATTAACAGAAATATTCAAAAAAAATCAGTCTTGAGAAGGAGTACACTTTCTGAAGAGATGGATTTATTCTCTGCCTTAAAAGAATATATCCAATTACAAAACTGGCAAAAATGGGAAAAAGATTTAAATTCTTTTACTAAAATATTAGAACAGGAATCCCTTCAAATGGACTCGCAGCCGGGAAAGGATGAAAAATGATTCCGGTTACCCTGCACTTACATAATTTTCTGAGTTACGGCAGAGATGTGCCTCCACTCGATTTTACTCAATTTAATATAGCCAGCCTATCCGGTGGAAATGGCCAGGGGAAATCAGCCTTACTGGATGCCCTGACCTGGGCCTTATGGGGTGAGGGGAGAAAAGCCCAGCAAGAGAAAAAAGCGGATAGAGGATTGTTGAAAATAGGCGAAAACGAAATGTGGGTTGATCTGGTTATCGAACTGGAAGGGGAAAGGTATAGAGTTATCAGAAAATTTTCTCTGGTTAAAAAGCGCAGTTATAGTGAATTAGAATTGATGGTCTTTGATTCTAAAAAAGATGATTTTATTTCTTTATCAGCCCCATCCATCAAACAAACTCAACAGAGAATAAATTCAATATTGAGAATGGATTATAATACTTTTATTAATTCTGCTTTTATCTTACAGGGCAGGGTAGATGAATTTACCCGAAAGAGTGCACTGGAGCGTAAACAGATCCTTTCTGAGGTATTGGGACTTTCTCATTATGAACGGCTTTCAGTGCTGGCTCACCGAAAAGCAAAAAGTCTGGATAGAGAGATAATTGCCTTAAATGCCAGTTTAGAGCAATTCCAGAAAGAAATTTCTGAAAAAGATATTGTATTGGTGGAAATAAAGAAAATTGAGGAAGAGGAAGAAAAACAGTCAGACCTGATTAAGACAATGGAAAAGATATTACAAAGATTAATAAAGGATGAACAGAAGCTTTCTTATGAGCAGAAACAGGCAGAAGAGATAGCGGTCAGAATCTCAACCGAGTTAAAAGAGTTGCAGGAATCAAAAAATAGAAAAGAAAGAATAGAGAAAAATCTTAAGGAATACCAATCCCTGTTAGACAGGGAGAAAAATATATTATCCGCCTATGATGTTTTCACCAGTTTATCACAGCAGAGTCAGCGGATGTTAACTCAGATGCAACAATATCGACAGCTGGAAAAAGATAAAAGAGAAATAGAAAATCATATTGTAAATAATAAAAACCGGCTTATTTTGCAGTTGGAACAAACACAGAAAGAATACAGTGAATTAGAAGAAAAATTTAATACATTGACAGTGGTAAAAGAGAAAATTAAAAATTTAGAATCACATCTGAAATATTTTGAAGGTTTGCAACAAAAGAAGGAGCAGATAGAAGAAGAGGGCAATCTGGCAAGAGTAAGTATAGAGAGTAAACAGGCGCAGCTCAATCGATTGGAAGAGGTGATTGTTAATAGTCAGGAAAAGATAACCCTGCTCAAAAATGGCACACAGGATTTCTGCCCTCTTTGCCATTCACCGCTTGATGAACAAAAAAGAGAGAATATAGAATTAAAAATAGAGCAGGATATTAAAGAGAATGATTTGGAGAGCAAGAAATTAAGTGGAGAGATTGCTCTGTTAAATAAGACGAGGTCCGCTTTACAGGAAGAGTGGAAAAAGATACGTGCTGAACTTGCCAAGAAAGAAGAAGCCCAAAACACTCTCAATAGCTATAACTTGCAACTTAAAGACGGAGAAAAGTATTCCGGGAAGATAAAGGAGCTGTCTCAGGCTATAAGAGTTTTACAATCACAGATTAATGAGGAGAAGTTTGCTCTGGAGGGGAGAAAGAATTTAGCAGAAATTGAAGAAAGAATAAAAAAGTTAAATTATAGTGATAAAAGATACTTTGAGATTAATCAGCAATTAGAAAAATTAAGAACAATTCCCTTACAGAGAGAGAAGTTGCTGGAAGCAAAAAAAGCAATTATCAATTTAAAGGGAGAAAAAGAAGAGGCAGATAAACAGTATGAGAATAAAGAGATAAGTATCAGCAGATTAAGGGATAATCAGGAAAAATTAAAGGCCAGCAAAGATGAAACAGTCCGGGTAAAAAAGCAAATCGTAATAGAGCAGGATACCTTGAACCAATTACAGAAAGAACAGAGCCAACTTTTTCAAAAAAAAGGAGCAATCCAGGAGAAATTGTTGAAAATTGAACAATTATTACTGGAACAAAAAAAGATAGAAGAAAATAGAGAAAAACTGTTATACCAGAAAGATGTTTATGAAAAATTAAGCAGCGCTTTTGGCAAGAATGGTATCCCCTCTATGATTATTGAAAATACCATTCCAGAATTGGAAGAGGAAGCCAATGCTATTTTAAGCAGATTATCTGATGAACCTATCACAGTCAGTTTAGAATCTTTAAAAGAATTAAAAAGTGGCGAGGCAAGAGAGACTTTAGATATTAAGATACATGATGAAATGGGTATCAGACCTTATGAACTGTACAGCGGTGGAGAGGCATTTCGTATTGATTTTGCTATCCGTATTGCTCTCTCTAAATTGTTAACTTTAAGAGCCGGAGCCCCTCTGAGGACTCTGGTTATTGACGAAGGTTTTGGAACACAGGATGAGGATGGGCTGCAGAAATTAATACAGGCAATAAATTCCATTCAGAATGATTTTGACAAAATAATGGTTATTACCCATCTTCCTACCCTGAAGGATGCTTTTCCGGTAAGAATTGAAGTCTGGAAGGACCCCGTTTTAGGGTCGCAATTTGAGATGATTCATCTATAATTTTTTATTAGTATTGCTCTTCTTTTCTTTTAAAAGTGCAGCACGCTGGATGAGATAAGAACCATATTTTTCCCGTATTTTATCCACTGAAGAAATCAGTTGAACCCATTTTTCTTCCCAATCCTGATTATTAAGAAGATCGAGTTGCCTCGGTTGTCTTCCCTGCTGAAGTGAAGAGAGTTTGACACCCAGAAGACGTATTCCCGGCTGCCTGATATTAACAGAATTGAGCAACTCTTTAGCTTTTTCAAAGATAGTATTGTCCAGATTGGTGGCTCGTGGAAGGGTAGCAGATTTTTGGATGGTGGTAAAAGGGGCAAAGCGTATCTTTAAAGTAATGGTCTTGCCAGAATAACCTTTTTTACGCGCAGTGTAACCGACGTTTTGACTCAAAGCCAGAAGTATTTTCAATAATCTCTCCCGGTCTGTAATATTCTCAGGAAAAGTTGTTTCTCTACCGATTGATTTTACCTCTTCTGAACAAATCACCGGGCTATGGTCGATACCCTGTGCCAGTTGTTTTAACTTGGGTCCATTTTCTCCTAAAATGCTCTGCAGAATAACATCTGGCATCATCATTAACTGTTTTATTTTGAAAATACCGGCACGATTGAGTTTTTGGGCTGATTTCTGTCCAATACCCCATAATTTAGAAATTGGAAGCTCGGATAGAATATCCAATGCTTTTTCCTCTGGCAGAATAAAAAAACCATCCGGTTTTCCCAGGTTGGTAGCAATCTTAGCCAGAAATTTGTTGGAGGCAATACCCACTGAAACGGGAAGCCGTAGCTCCTTTTTTACTCTTTTTTTAATCTTAAGGGCAATATCTTCTGCTGTGCCAAACAATGCCTCACAGCTGCTGACATCCAAAAAAGCCTCATCAATACTTACCGGTTCAACAAAGGGGGTATAGGTGCTGCATATACGGAAAAAATGTCGTGAAGAGGCTTGATAATATCTGATGCGGGAAGGGGTAAAAATTGCCCCGGGACACTTTTGCTGAGCTTCCCAGATGGGCATACCGGCGTGGATACCGTATTTTCTGGCCTGGTAAGAAGCAGAGCAGACCACTCCCCGTCGGGACAATTCCCCGTTTTTCTTAAATATACCACCTACAATAAGTGGTTTACCGGCATACCGGGGATTATCCCGTTGTTCTACCGAAGCGAAGAAAGCATCTAAATCCAGATGAATGATAGAGTTTTTCCTGACCATATCCATGCCGCTGACATCCCTTCTTTGGATATCCTGATTATAGCCTGTTTTCTTCCAGGTAGGAATAGAGATTCTTTATTTCCTGTATTATTATTTTTTCTTCACTATTTTTGTCACTTATCTTGCCTTTAATAATCAGTAACTCCTCTTTAACCAGTAAGGAGAAATAATGTTGAAATGCCTCAGGAAAAACGATAGCTTCAAAGAGTCCTGACTCATCTTCCAATAATAAGAAAGCCATTACCTGGCGGTTTACGGTAAATTGCCTTCTGACCTGGATTAATAATCCGGCAATAAGAATGGGTTGTCCCGACCTTAACTGCCCGATATGGTGGCTCTGGATGAGAATCTGTCCTCTCTTCCTGCGGCTGGTTAGTTTTTCCCGGTAAAGAGTCAAAGGGTGTTTTTGTGCGTAGATGCCCAGTATCTCTTTTTCCATCTTGAGCAGTTCAAAAGGGGAAAAATTATGAGCTGGAATAGCCTTTTCCGGTAGCAAATTGATGATGTTGTCTTTTGTTTTTATCTCTATAAGGGTTGACATTGTTTTACCTCCTTTTTAGTCTCCTTTATGATAAGCGGCAGCAGATTTAACAATACAGACCTGGGATACCCGGTAAAGTCAAAGGCACCAACTTTAATCAAATTCTCAACCACACTTCCCGTTATCCTTAAAGAAACAGTTCTGGCACAAAAATCGTAGAGAGAAAGAAAAGGACCATCTTTTTCTCTTATCTTTAAAATGCTATTTAACTGCTTCATTCCCATACTCTTTATCCTTATCAGTCCAATTCGGATCGCTTTCCCTTCCACAGAAAAACCAGCCTGACTTTTGTTGATATCAGGCAGCAGAATTAAAATTCCAAAGCGGCGTGCTTCCTGAATATAGCGGTCAGGGTCATAATAGCCCATCCCGTAGGTGAGTAATGCCGCTAAGTAATGTGCCGGATAGTGTACTTTCAGATAACAGCTGAGATAAGAGAGTAGAGCATAAGAAGTACTATGGGCTTTGTTAAAGCCGTAATAGGCAAATTTGGCAATCAGATTAAAAATATTTTGGGCTTCCTGTGTATTGATGCCCTGCCGGGAAGATTTAGTTAGAAAATTCTGGCGCTGTTCCTCCATTACAGCAGGGGAGCGTGAACTGATTGCCCTGCGGAAGAGATCAGCCTCACCGGGACTTAAACCGGCAATAGCCGAGACAACCTGCATAACCTGTTCCTGATAGAGGATAACTCCATAAGTGTCTTTTAATATGGGTTGTAATCGTTCATGGAGGTATTCAATCGGTGCTTTACCGGCTTTTCTTTTCAGATATTGTTCGCTCATTCCGCTGTCCAGTGGACCAGGACGGTAAAGTGAAAGTGCTGCAATCAAATCTTCTATAGTAGAGGGTGATAACTGTTTTAACAGGGAAGACATACCGGAACTTTCTATCTGGAAAACGCCCAGAGTTTTTCCTTTTTTAAGATGGTAAAAGGTCAGCGAATCATTCCAGGGAATCTCTCTTAAATTGATGGGGTTATTAGTTTTGTTTATACTTTGTAAAGTTTTTTGAATTACTGTTAAACTTCTGGAGCCCAGTACATCAATCTTAAGTAACCCGAGTTCCTTTACACTCTCTTTTTCATACTGGCTGATAATTTCTCCTTCCGGACTGAGTGTTAAGGGGACCAGATTGGCCAGAGGTTGGTCTGCTATAATCATAGCAGAGGCATGAACCGCAAGATGGCGCGGTTTACCTTCCATAAACTGGGCATAAGAAAATAGAGAACGCAATGGTTCTTTTTGGTAGGGAAGTTGTTGCAATTCCGGTAGATGCTTTAAAGAAGCCCTGATTACTCCCGGAGAGGAGAAGAAAGGCATCATCCTGGCAATCTTATTCAGCTCCTGGTAAGAGAAGCCCAGAGCCCTGCCGGCATCTCTTACTGCCGAGCGGGCAGCATAGGTGTTAATGGTACAGACATGGGTTACCTGCTTCCGTCCAAAGCGCTGAAAAATATAATCAATTACTCTATCTCTACCTATTTGGCCAAAATCTATATCGATATCCGGCAAGTCAATACGCTGAGGATTGAGAAACCGTTCAAAAAAGAGTTTGAATTTTAAAGGGTCTACCTCGGTAATGTTGAGCAGATAAGATACCAGACTGCCGGCTGATGAGCCTTTGCCAGGTCCCACCGGTATATTGTTTTGTTTGGCGAAATTTACAATGTCCCTGACTATGAGAAAATAGCCGGCAAAGCCCATCTGGTTAATAACGTCTAATTCGTATTTCATACGGTAGAAAGCCTGACTGGAAGGATCGGGATAGTATTTTTTTAAACCTTCCAGGCATAATTCTTCTAAATATTGTGAAGCAGAATAGGGTTGAGGAGGTTGGTAAGAGGGTAGCCGAATTTTCCCCAGCTCCAGTTTGAACTGGCATTTTTGGACAATTTTTTCCGTATTTCTCAAAGCTTCAGGAATAAAAGAGAATAATTCTTTCATCTCCTGTCCTGATTTTAAATAGTACTGGTTGTTGGGCAGGGGAGGATAGTGCAAACATTCCCGACCACTCTGATTGGCAATAGTATTAGTTATGCTCTGGAAGGGAGCCTGTTCCTGTTCCGTATAGTGTACATTATTGGTTGCCACCAGAGGTATAGATAGTTTTTCTCCCAGTTCGATAAGATATTTATTGATAATCTTTTCCTGTTCTAATCCGTGAAAAGATATTTCCAGGTAAAAGTTTTCCGGACTAAAGATATTTTTAAACCAGGAAGCAATCTCTTCTGCTTTCTGGTATTCTTTTTGAGCAATAAGCAGCGGGACCTCTCCTCTGAGGGGACCGGAGAGGGCAATAAGCCCCTCATGGTAGCGAAAAAGCAATTCATATTCAATGGAGGGAATATCCTGTGGATTGGACAGATGCGCCTGACTGACCAGCTGGCAGAGATTACGATATCCAATACTATTTTTTACCAGAAGGACGGTATGGGTTAAACGACCGGGAAAAAATTTACTCCTCATCCTTATCTCGCAGCCAAGTATGGGCTGAATCCCTGCCTGTATCGCTTTTTTATAGAATTCAACAGCACCAGTCATATTATCATGGTCGGTAAGAGCTATAGATTTCATCTTCAATTTTTGTGCCTGATTTATAATCTGGTCAATACTACCCAGTCCATCCTGTAAACTATATTGAGAATGCAGATGTAAATGAGTAAAATTCATAAGATAATCCTTCTCCTAATCCTTTTAGCAAACATATGTTTGCTTTCTATATGAAAAAAATAATTCAGTTTCAGGTTATATTCTTTTTTTATGTTCTGGGTAGGTCTTCGATACCCTTAACATCAGAATTTGCCGTCTTTATCTCCTGCCGCAGCAGACCCATCAGCATCAAAGCGTTTTTGACCGCTTTCCCCTTATAATGATTATTCATAAAGATGTACTGGTCACTGGTCTGGCCGATAATCTCTTTAATTTTAGGTACCCATTCCTCTAATTCCTGTTCACTGTAGAGATAATCATAACGCTGATAGGCATACTCATGCTGCCACCATTTTTCTTTGTTACGTCCATGAAAACGGAGATAAGCCAGCTGTGAGGTTACTACAGCTAAAGGAGGAATTAATCCCTTGAGAGCCGGCTGGTCTACCATACAAAATCCTATTTCATTTTTTCTGAGAAAATCAAATATCGAATCTTTTAGCCAGTAGTTATTGCGAAATTCCACTACCAGAGGGGCATAATCCATCTTTTCCTTTACATAGAGTAGATAGTCGAGGTTATCGTGATTATAATGAAAAGAATAGGGGAATTGTGCCAAGATGCAGCCCAATTTATTATTTTTCAGAATTGGCTGCAAAGAGGCTTTAAATTCCTGAAATACAGCTTCATTCTTATCCCGGGTATGGGTGATAACCTGATTTGCCTTTACTGTAAATTTGAAATCAGCCGGGACCTTATTCTGAAGATGATAAAAAACGGTTGCAGGCATAATTCGGTAATAGGAAGAATTGACTTCCACTGTATTGAACTCTCGGGCATAGAGAGTCAACATATCTCCTTTTGCGATATTTTCGGGATAAAATGGGCCAATCCAGTCCTGATAACTGAAACCGGAAGTTCCTATATAGAGCATAATTGTTTAATTACCTCCCATTAAATCTACGAATGATGCCCGTTACCTTGCCCAAGATTGCTACTTCTCTGGTAATGATAGGCTGATAGGCAGGATTGGAAGGTTTCAAGGTTATTTTATCCTTATTTTGATAAAACCTCTTTACAGTTACCTCTTCCTGGTTGAGCAGGGCAATAACAATATCCCCATTGTCAGCATTATTCTGGGGATGAACTATAACATAATCCCCATCCAGGATATGGTCACCGAGCATACTGTCTCCTTCCACCCGAACCAGAAAACTCCCTTCTTTGCCGGCTAATTCTTCCGGCACCGGAAGCACTTCTGTATATTCCTGTAAAGCGAGCAGGGGATTGCCAGCGGCAACTTTGCCAATCAGGGGGAGATTGCGGGTCTGGGGTATTAATTTGATAGCCCTTGTTTTTTCCTTTTCCCTCTTGATATAGCCTTTCTTTTCCAAAATTTTCAGGTATTTAAAGGCAGTAGCAGAGGAATTGACACCCAGGGCTTTACATAATTCCCGAACTGTTGGAGGATAACCGGTCTGCTGAGTTTTAATACGAATAACCTCTAAAGCCACCTTCTGTTTTTTGGTAAGCACTTCTTTATCCAGAGTCATGCCTTTTTCCTCACAAATTTTTTATACAATATCTGGTAATCACATTGTAAGGCAAACATATGTTTGTGTCAAGTAAAAGATATTATAAATTATAAAATCTGAAATATACCGGTGGGACAAAATGAGTATAATTCTGCAGCCGGAGAAATAGGTCTTGACGCAATCAGAGTATAAAGAAAGAGTCGGTTACCTCTATAGGATTGATAAAATTATCATACATAGGTGATGCTTTTAATGCTAAATTGTGAACTTTCTCTATCTCTTTATTTACTTTTAAACCATCAATAGCTACCTCTAACCTGTTAGCAGCATAGAGGTAGGCAAAAATGAGACAGCTACCCAGAGCCTGTAGTGCGACCTCAGACGGTTTAGGTCCTAAATCGGTACCATTTTCTTCTTTTGGTTTATCCAAAAGCATTTTAAATTCCCTTGCCTCACTTTCAACCTGCGTTCCGGACAACCAGGTCGCCTGTACCTTAAAGACCTTTGACATAATCTAAATCCCTCCACTTTCATAATTTACATACATTATATATGAATCTCCATTTGTTTAATAGTAAATAAGATTTTGAAACCACAGGTAGCATTTATATTAGGAAAAGAGCTTTCCCATTCTTTAAGCAAAAAGAAAGGGTTCTAAAAAAGTATGTTTTAAAAAAGGGTATAATAGTAAATAATTGTTAAAACAAAATGAGAGGTATTATAATAATGATAAACCAATCATTTTTATGAAAAGTGAGAATTTTGTTGTTGGAGGTTTGATATGAAAGAGGGAGAAGGATATTTAAGGGAAGCTTATCCTGTCTGGAAATTACTGGAAGAGCACTATGAAAAGATAAAGAAAGTACATCTGCGGCAGCTTTTTGAGGATGACCCACAAAGGGGAGAAAAAATGGTTGTAGAAGATGAAGGGATCTATTTCGATTATTCCAAACACAGAATTACCTCTGAAACTTTAAACCTGTTGCTACAACTGGCAGAACAATCTGCTTTGCAGGGTCACATTGAAGCTATGTTCAGCGGAGAAAAGATTAATATTAGCGAAGACAGGGCTGTATTACATATTGCCTTGCGCTCACCCAGAGGAGATTCCATTATAGTTGATGGCGAAGATGCTGTAGTCAAGGTTCACGAAGTGCTTCATAAGATGGCAAATTTTGCCAGCCAGATCCGCAGTGGTCAATGGAAGGGGTTCACCGGAAAATCTATCAGGAATGTCATCAGTATTGGTATTGGCGGTTCTAATCTGGGTCCAGAGATGGCTTATCAGGCTTTGCGTTATTATAGTATACCAGAAATCAAGTTTGCTTTTCTTTCCAATATAGATGGGACAGATTTTTACGAGAAAGTATCCGGTCTTAATCCGGAAGAAACGCTTTTTATCATTTCTTCTAAAAGCTTTACTACCCCTGAAACAATGGTTAATACCCATACCGCCCGAACCTGGCTACTGAATCACCACAAAAATGATAAGGCTATTAGCAAGCATTTTGTGGCTGTTTCTACCAATAGAACTATGGTACAGGAATTTGGCATTGCCCCTGAAAATATGTTTGTCTTCTGGGACTGGGTAGGAGGGCGTTATTCATTATGCTCGGCGATTGGTCTATCTGTTATGATTGCTATCGGTCCGGAAAACTTTTATTCTTTATTAAGAGGGGCTCACAGGATTGACCAACATTTTCATCACACACCTCTGGAGAGAAATATACCGGTGCTTATGGCGCTCCTTAGTATCTGGTACAATAATTTCTTTGGAGCGGAAACATCAGCAATTCTCCCCTATGAGCAATATCTGAAATTATTTCCGGTTTATCTCCAGCAGGTAACAATGGAGAGTAATGGCAAATGTGTTGATATTGAAGGCAGAAGAGTAGCTTATCAGACTGGTCCGATCTACTGGGGTGAGGTTGGTACCAATGGACAGCATTCTTTTTATCAATTAATGCATCAGGGGACTAAACTTATTCCCTGTGATTTTATTGCTTTCTTAGAGCCCTTACATAAAATAGGCAAACATCATGAACTGCTTATTTCTAATGTCTTTGCACAGGCAGAGGCATTGGCCTTTGGCAAGACGGAGGAGGTTTTACGGATGGAAGGGGTAGGAGAAAAACTAATCCCCTATCGGGTATTTGAGGGAAATCGTCCTTCCAGTATGATAATACTGGATAGACTGACACCGGAGAATTTAGGGAAATTGATCGCTTTATATGAACATACTGTTTTTACTCAAGGGATAATCTGGAAAATTAATTCTTTTGACCAGTGGGGGGTAGAATTAGGTAAAGTACTGGCAACCAGAATTGCAGAAGAACTGAAAAACCCCGCCATATCCCACCTTACTCATGATAGCTCTACCAATCAGCTTATTAAGAAATATTGGAAACGAAACGAATAATAGTTAGAATTATCTTTACAATACTTGTCAATTATTATAATGATGCTGATAATACAGACAGGGTGAAAATAATAAGAAAACAGGATAGCAGTATTATTTTAATTATCCTTTTAAGAGGTAGCAGTGAAGCTTCTGTTTATATTTAAAGGGGCAATTTGAGGTATTGACAAACTTAATCTATCCATCTATAATTGTTAATAGAAAGAAATGCTATTAGCATATATTGTTAATAACACATAAGGTTATGAATATGAGCAATGATATTGTAAATTTGATTACCAGTTTGAAAATGAATAGAGTACTTGAGCAAGAATATTTACGGATAGCCTGTAATCTTTCTATGGCAGAATACCGAGGTATTATGTCACAGGAGATAGGGCAGGAGATGACCTGTATGGAAATGTCTGAGGCAATGGGATTATCACCTTCTCGTAGTAGCCGGGTAATAGATAATCTGGTTAAAAGGGGTTATTTTATCCGCCGTATAAGTACCCGTGACCGGCGAGCAGTTTCTGTTACCCTTTCCGAAAAAGGGATAGAGGTAAAAGAGAGAATTAAAATAAATCAGAAGGAATTGGAGGAAAGCCTCCAAAAAGAATTTTCTGATGAGGTAATAAATACCATAAAGGGTTCTTTGAAGATGTTGCTGGAATATTTTGACTAATAATATTTAAAAAATAAGGAGGGTTTGAAATATGGACATAATTCGTTGGGAACCAAGAAGCCCGCTGATGCGCAGTCTTTTTGATGAATACTTTGATGTAATGGGAAGACCGGAATGGCATAGAAGGAGAAGATGGGAAGAAGGAGGAGTATGGTCTCCTGCCATCGATGTGCTCGACCAGAAGGATAAATTAGTGGCCAGGGTTGAATTGCCAGGGGTTGACCAGAAAGACATCAAAGTTTCGCTAACCGATAGTAATCTTACTATAGAAGGTGAAATAGAAAAAGACAAAGATGTTAAAAAAGAAGACTACTATTGTTGTGAAAGGGTTTATGGTAAGTTTTCCAGAAGTATTTCCCTGCCGGCAGGAATAGATAAAGACAATATTAAGGCAAAATACAAAAATGGAATTCTGGAGATTTCATTACCTAAAAAACCGGAAGAAAAACCCAAAGAAATAACCATCGAAACAAACTAATAAGATGTGTAGCAGAAAAAAAGAGGAATTTATATTCCCCTTTTTTATTTAAACACAATATATCTAGGATAGGGTGGTTATCTTCCCACAAGCACATTATTAAAAATAGAGCTGAAAGATTAAGAAGAAATTGTATTCATAAATATCTGGATAATTTTTGCCCCGCCTATGAATGTGCCGAAGGAACTGCCCAGATTGGTCAATGCTACTACCAGCAGTATTTTAGTTACCCGATTTCGAAAAAAATCACCAAATGTCGTGATATTGCCTAAGTTTTCAAAATCTTCCACCCTTGGTTTTCTAACTATTGCCTCTGTTATACCGGCAAACCAACCGGCTGCCAGCAACGGATTTAACGAGGTGATGGGAGCCGCTAAAAAAGCGGTCAGGATGGACAGTGGATGGGCAGCAGTAAGGAAAGCACCCAGGGCAGCCAGAGAGCCATTCCAGAGTAGCCATTGTAAGATTTGATTCATTCCGCTGATGGCAGATATTCTGAATGTGGAAATAATCATTACGATAATGGCAATGGGGATAGCCCACAAGAGCCATTTTACCCAGTTAGCACTTTTAGGAATATAATTTAAGGCATTTAAATCATGTTCTTTAAATAATTCTTCTTTAATTCCCGGTATATGTCCTGCGCCGACTACGGCAACTATCTTTTTACCCGGAGCATTTTTTATTTTCTCTGCCAGATACTGGTCACGTTCATCGATTAAGGTGCTCTTCAAGCGAGGAAAAGATACAGCCAGATCGTTCAGGGCGGCGGTAAGTACATCCTCGGATTTTAGCCTCTCGATCTCCTCTTCTGAAATATCCTCTTTGGCAAAGATACTCATTAAGAGCATAAACAATAGTTTGAATTTACCGAAAAATCCCAGTTTTTTCCATATTCTGGTAAAAGTGAGCTGTATATCACGATCAGCCAGAACAAGATTGATATTATTTTCTTTAGCTACCTGTATAGCCTCAATCATTTCCTGTCCCGGATTTAGTCCAAGCTGATGAGCAATCCTTTTTTGAAAGGCAGATAGTATCAGATTTACCAATAAGAGAAGAGCCTTTTTCTGTTTGATAATGGTAATAATGTCCATATTTTTCCATTTTTCGGGGTCAGTAATGGACTGGTATCGTGACTGGCATAACTCCACGCATACGGAATCGGGCTTCTCCTTCGTAATGAAATTTTTAACTGTTTCTGCGCTGGTTTTAGAGATATGAGCAGTTCCAATTAGAAAAATGTCTTTTTCATTTAGTGAGATATAATGAATATCTTTGCTGTCTATCACCTGTTTGCTCCTTTTATCCTGTAAAATAACTATAAGATTATAACATAACAAAGTTAAATGTGATAGAAAAAAATGAATTGTTCTGTTAAACTAAAAAAAGTTAAAATTAAAGTATTCTGTATTTACAACTAAAATTATTTTAAAAATAGAGGAGAGTATCTATGAAAAAATCAATAGGGGCAAACACTTTTTTACCAGGTGTTCCAGTTTTAGTGGTAGGAAGTTACGATGAACAGCTAAAACCAAACCTAATGACCTGTGCCTGGGGTGGAATATGTTGTTCTGTTCCTCCCTGTATCAATATTTCTTTGAGGAAGGCCACCTATTCTTATAATAATATCGTTTTGAATAAAGCCTTTACAGTAAATATTTTGTTTAGCGATAAAATAAAAGAGGCAGATTATTACGGCTTAGTTTCCGGTAGAGAATATGACAAGTTCGCAGAAACAGGCATTACTCCGGTTAAAAGTGATATTGTAAATGCCCCATATGGTAGAGAGTTTCCTATTGTTCTGGAATGCAAACTTATTAATTCCATTGAAATTGGTCTACATACCGAGTTTATCGGTGAGATTATGGATATTAAAGTTGAAGATAATTTACTTGATGAACAGGGCAGGATAGATGCCAGTAAACTTGAACCTATTCTCTATCTTCCAGGACCGAAAGGATACTACAGTAGAGGAAGTTATCTGGGGAAAGGGTTTGAAATTGGTAAGAGCATTATTTCCTGAAAGAAATAATGCTCTTTTTAAATCGCCTTATTACGCATCAGATAATTATTTTAGAATAACCATTCCAGAGAAAAATAAAAACCTTGAGAGGGTTTTAATATACCCAGTTTAGAATTAACATCTCCTGATATAAAGACATAGGATAGAGTGGCGAGTACATTCTTACTTATCTGATAATCTATACCAATAGCATTTCCCATACTCATATCCTTTAAGCTCAAAATTGCAGTATAGGATGGACTGAAGTCAGAATTGGTAATCTCTTTTTTGGCATTAAGATAAAGGTATGGTGAGCACTGTGTGCCTCTTTCAAAGGGAAGTCCATATATGAAACCACCATTTAAGTAAAGGTTTGAATCAGTGGTATAGTCTGCGCTAATAATTGTCTGAAGATAAGGCTTTTCCAGCATCTTTTCTCCCTGAAACATCCATACCTCGGGTATGATGTAAGCCAGATCTCCTCTTAAGGTGGCACCTTCAATGCCAGGGAAGTCACCTTGAAATTCCAATCCCAGTACCTGTCTGGCAGGATAGCTTAAAGTTACCTCCATAATATTTCCTGTAGGCTTAAAAGCCACATCCAGATTAGCAGGGAAGGGGTCCATATAATACCCCCGATAGTAACTCAGACCCACATCAAAAGTGGGAAAAGTATGGTTTAATTGTACTCCCCAGATCATATTTTTAGTTGGTAGATAAGAAAGTTCCACTGCATCAATATCGATACCCTGTTTCTGATAGAGGGGCTTAAACTGTGTCAGATAGGAATCCTCCAAATACTCATCAGGGTAGGGAGAGGTCTCCAGCCTGGGCAGTAAAACAGCCTGCAAATAAGTCTGGCTGTTTATATAGTAGGTAGCGTTAATTCCCAGTGCGCCAATTTTTCCTTGGTTACCGGTTAGAGATAATTCGGGAGGTGCGGGATTAAAGTTATCCAGGGGGCTGAAAAAGTCAGCCGCTCCCCATCTGGTGATAATTTGTCCTATTTTTAGGTCTAAATTTTCCAGAACATCATAGGCGCTGAGATAAAACTCATTGGGTCCGATTAGGAAAGGTTTGGAATATTCTTTGTTGCTGGTACGTAGTATGAGGTCTCCCTGAAAGAAGAGGTCATTGGTGATTTCCTGCATATAGTCTATCTTGAGGGTAACAGTATTATTAATTTTTTGTTGCTGAAGGGAATAGGAGCCCTGATAAAACAATTTTTGAGATGATTCAAATGACAGAGCTGCCCGGGAAATAATTGTTAAAAATGATAGCGTGAATAAAACCACCTTTGAAAAATTTAATAATTTTTCTTTAGACATAAAACTTCTCCTCTGAAATTTATTATCATTATAGTTTTGGTTTTTGCATGGTTCGGATGGAGAAAAAATCACCAGCCAGTTGTAAATCGTATTCAATATCCTTAATGTTCAAAATAGTTTTATGATTATCGATAATATTAGTTATCTCAATTTTTGTTGGTGTATTTTTACCTTCTTCATCAATTTTTACCTCTTTAATTTCCAGCATTTTGGTAAAAGTTCCCTCTAAGTCAAAGAATTCGACTTTGTCAAGATAAAATTGTTCTTTATTAATATAGAGTAAAAATTTGCTATAGTTAATATCCTCATCCATAGGAATTACTTCAATTATGAATTGAGTCTCAGTTTCTTCTAAGAGTTTCTTTAGATAATCATCATTCTGATAATCCATACCCAGATCTTCGTATGAAAAATCAGTTCCCATGAAATTATCTTTTTTTGTGGTTCCCGAGATTCTTCTTGTTCTCTGGTATGCAGGCATGAAAAGCTGGATTTTATCACCATTATCTAAACTTAACAGGGTGACCCCCTCTACATTTTTTGGAGATAAAAAGCGCATTAAAATGCTTATTTTATCGTCCTCTTCTTTTTGGTACATTATGATTTCTCTTTCTTCTGTCTTGCCATTTTTATCAATAATGACCATTTCTGCCTGAGTTCTGCTATTTTCATATTCAATCTGATTCTCTTTGACTCTATTGATTATCTCGTCTACCGTTAATTGCTCAGCACTGGCACTGTAGTTTAATAATAAAATCAGAATAAATAAAAATACAATATAAAAAAATCTCTTAATGTAACTCATCTTATACCCTCCTTGTTTTTTAGTATTTTCTATTTAGTTAATAGCAAAGAACATCTTAATATTATTTAATCTTTTTAAAATCAATGTTTATCTTGAGATTTTCCTAAAACCTTAGAATTAATATGGTGTAACAGTAAAGGCAATAAGAGCAGTGTGTATACTACGCTTATCAGCATAACACTACTAAGCAATCTGGTGAATTCAGCAATCATGTCAATTTCTGAAAATGTGAGCACAAATGCCCCTGCTGCTACAGCTAAAGAATTAAAGACAATTGCTCGACCTGTTCCGGTTAGGGTGATTTTCATTGCTTTTTCCGGTTCATTCATATTATTAGCTAATTCTTGTCTGTATCGGCTAATAAAGTGAATAGTATAATCAATTCCTGCCCCAATTGCTATGCTGGCAACCATCATAGTACCAATATTAAGTGAAATATTTGCCATACCCATTATACCAAAGGCGGTTAAAACCGTACAGACGATTGGAACCATGCCTACTAATCCAGTTAAAAAAGAACCAAACTGTACTACCAATAAGATAAAAACTATAATAAAAGCTATCACCATACTCTTAATCTGACCATGAAAAACGCTTTCATTTACAGCGTTCATAATAACCGGGGTACCGGTTAATCTATAGGAGAAATGTATATCTCCCTGTTCATCGGGGAGGTAGACATAGTCATCGGTGAGATACCATAAATATTCAGCATCGTCGGATGTTAAAGGTGAGCTAATAATATGCTCAACTTCCTCTCTGGCATATCTAATTTTTTCTCGCTCTCCAGCCATTTGCAAAGAACTGTCAATAATCTCTTTTAAGTATTTAGCATCATCAATGCTAAGTGCAAATTCTTCTGATAATAAATTTAAAAATTGATTATTCTGAGCAGAATTTTCCAGATATTTAAAGAGAATAGGTCTCATTTCATCAGATTGAATACCCACATCTTCCAGTTCTAATTCTGATATTTGTAAAATCTCTGTTACAAACTTATCTGTGCTATAATAAAAATTTGAAACAGGCATTCTGACAATTTGAATCAATTTTTCACTCAACTTCTGTTCTAATTGCTCGTCAATTTTAACACTATTTGCTTTCCAGGAAGAAATAATGTCCTGAACCAGATAGGGTAAATACTTTTTTTGTTCTTCTGTTGATAGAGAAGATAAATCTATCTCTCTAACTCTATTGGGGATGGACTGAATGAATTTATCTACCTTTTCAGTAGATTTGTTCACTTCTGAAGAGGTCATCTCACTGGCTCGAATTTGTATGATAGTTGACTGGTCTTCATCTGCAAGCATAGAATTTATATATTCATTGTCACCGGTAAAGAACCATAAATTGTCAATTTTGTCAGAATTAGAAGGAATAATTTTCTTGTTTTCCATAGCACTGTTCAGTTGAGCTAAAAAAGTAGTGATAGAAGAGGGTTGAGAAAGAGTGTCTAAATGTTTGGCATAGTTTTGTATCTTATCTATAGTCCTCAATATATAAGGATGTTTTACATTATCTGCATTTAAGTAAATATAGAGAAAATCAACACCACCAAATTTTTCTTTGAAATAACCCATAGAAATAGTAATTGGGTTATTAACTCCTAATCTGGTTTCCATAGAAGAATCGGGTTTTACCTGTGAGATAAAGAAACTGGAGGTCACCAGAATAATAGCAACAATGCCCAGAATAAGTTTTTTATTAACAAAAATTGACCGTGAAACTAATTTTAGTACTTTAGTGACCAAGTCATTTGCCTGATAGGAGAAATTTTGGGGTACTTTTTTAGGTATGAACACTCTTAAAATTGCACCTAATAAGAATATGGTCAGCAGAAAAGCGGTGAATATACCAATAGTGGCAAATATGCCAAATTCAGTTAAAGGCCTTATAACTACGGAGCTAAGTGAAACGAAACCTGCTATAGTGGTAAGGGCACTCATCATGATGGGGGTAAAAACAGAAACAATAGTTTTTTTAATGGCTTCCTGGGGAGAAAGAAGCTGCCTTTCTTCATAATAACGACTGATGAAGTGAATACCGTATGCTGTTGCCAGGGCAATCATGAGAACTGGGATTGTTGATATGACAATAGTAACTGTTTTTCCCGTTGAAGCTACCGAGCTTAATATCCAGAAAGAGGAGAGCAAGGCAATGGCAATGGGCAAAATAGTTCCCTGTATGCTTCTAAAACAATAGAAAAGAAGAGATAGAACCACAAAGGCGGCAATAAAGGCTAATGACATGTTATCAAGAGCCATTTCGGTTATCTGAACATCCATAATGGGCATTCCAAACAAATTATAATACTCTACATTATGTTTGTATTTGTTTATTATTTCTTCCAGCTCTGTCCTTAAAAGAGATCCATCGATATCGTTTTTTGGCTCTACCATCAGCAGTCCCACATTTCCATCTGCTGATAGATAATTTCCTATTAGCATATCATCTTCTAAGGCGTTTTTTTTGAGCTCCTGTGCTTCTACCTCGGTCTCAGGGAATACCTCCACAAAATCTCTTATCTCAATACCATAATCAGTAGTAATGATTTTAGGCATATTTAAGAATGAATTTACGGAGAGAATATAATCAGATTTTTCTAACTGTTCAAGAATTAGTTTAAAATTCTGGAGGTTTTCCAGGGTGAATAAATCCTGATATTCTAAGGAAACTAAGATAAGGTCCTGATCATATTTTTCAAATTTTTTAGAAATTTCCTGGTAAAAAAGTATTTCTGGACTATCTTCAGCAAGGTATTTGGTAATATCATCATCTACTCTTAAGTTTTTAATCTGAGTTGCCCCCGTGATAGTCAATATTAATACTATTACAATGATAATTTTGGCGTATTTGTTAATAAACTGAGCTAATCTGTTCATTCTGTGTCTGCATTCTCCTGTTCTATATTCTTATAATCTAAATAAAAGCTTATGGGTCGTACTATTGTTTTACAATTTTAAAAACGATTATATCCTGAATTTAAAATTATTCCGTATTTTCCGGCTTAGAAATACCATAAAGGATAATTCTAGCCAGCATATCGATAACTTCTTCAGTAGAATAAGATAGCTGTGATACTACTTCGGGAACAACTATAGATTTGATGTTATTGAGAATCATCAGAACTATGAGGTCAAGATCAATATTAGAGTGAATGGTTCCTTCTTTCCTCCCTTCTTGAAGCAGCTTCTTTAATTCTCCATTAATCAGTTTTTCCTCCAGTCTGTTGATTATTTGCCAGGCTTTGGGGTTATTCTTTTGAATGTCTTCAAAAGCCCATATATTACACTGAGAAACCTGGGCTTGCACTAAGGACATAACCTGTTTGAGTAGACTTACACCTTTATTATTATCTTTGTTTTTAATTATTTTATTAATTTTAGTATGAAAATTCTGGAAAAAATCATATATAACAGATTCCAGTAAAAGCTGCTTGCTTTTAAAAAACTGATAGAGGGTTTTTTTGCTCATGTGAAGCTCAGCAGCCAATTCATCCATAGTTGCTTTTGAATATCCCTGGGTAAAGAAATATCTTCTGGCAGTGTCTAATATTCTTTTTTTAATGAGGTTGTTTTTTTGGTTTATTTTTTCATTTTTTGTGGATACAGCCTGCTTCGCGTTAATAGTAATACCCTTTCTTATATTCTTGTGCTTATAAAGAAATATTGCCTCAAGTATAATATTGGTAATAAAAGTTGTAATAATGAAAAATATAAAAACTAAAATGGTATAAATAGTTTCCTTCCAGATACTAATTTATAATTCTGCATATGTCAATAATTAATTCAATATAATTTTTTCATTTTTTTTGATAAACCTTTTAAAAAAATTGTTCTTATCCCGATACCTGACATAAGAATGCGAATATGAACTAAACAATGTTTAAAAATATCCGTATTTAGTTTTATAAAAATTTGAGTTTTAATTACAATTAATATATAATAGATTTGAATTTTAGCTATTTATAGTTAAAGGAGTCACTGTTATGAAAACTATTGCTGTTGTCCTGGCTGGCTGTGGGGCTCAGGATGGTAGCGAAATCCAGGAAGCCACATTAACTCTATATTTTCTGGATAAGTTAGGTGCCAACATTGTCTGTTTTGCTCCTAAAAAACCGCAATGGCATACCATTGATCATTCTACCGGGAAAGTACAGGAAGAAGAGCATCGGCAAATTCTGCAAGAATCAGCCCGTATATGCAGAGGTGAAATCAAAGATTTATCACAAGCAGAAGTTAACTCACTGGATGGACTGATATTTCCCGGGGGATTTGGAGTAGCAAAAAACCTGTGCACTTATGCCTTTGAAAAAGAAAATTGCCAGGTCGATAAAGGGGTAGAGAGCATTATTCTGTCAATGCACAAAGCTGGCAAACCACAGGGTTTTATCTGTATTGCTCCTGTTTTAGCGGCTAAGGTTTTAGGCAAATATCATCCTCAGCTGACTATAGGAAATGACCCGTCAACTGCTAAGATTTTAGAACAATGGGGAGCAAAGCATGTAATTTCCAGAGTGGATGAAATGGTATATGACCCCCAACAAAAAATAGCTTCTACTGCTGCCTATATGTTAGGACCGACTATATCTAAAATTGCCATTGGTATTGAAAAACTGGTAATTCAGATTATGGAGGCTTAATAGCACCACATAGTTATTATATTTTTTGTCCCTTTCCATTATCAAAAGAAGTATTTCATAAAAAAATTAATAATATTATATAGTTTTTAATTTTTATTAAAATAGAAAAAAATGAAGGAGGGGAAACCGTTCCCAATGACGAAGGAGGGTATTTTTATTATAATACTATTACATATATACGATATACATATTTTAACTCAATACAAATAACGCATTACTAATTACTCATCACTTATCACTGTATTTAAAGGGTTCTAAAAGGGGTAACCCCTTTATGAATTGAAATATAAAAAAAGAAAGGTTGTAAGGAGAAGTTCTGTGATCGTTAAAAGGAATGAAAAAAAACATTATTATTCTTATGGGGACGATACTCATTCTATTAAAGATTTAATTGAGGAAAAGAGAAAAGAAATTAGAGAAATTGAATCACGTTTTAAAAAATTACCTAAAAATGATGATATGCTGGATAATGAGAAAGAAGAAACAGAAAGAGACAGGTTGAAAAGGAAAATCAAACATTTAGAAAAAGAAATCAGAGATTTACAACGTAATTTATAATTTAAATATTTGTATTTATTTATATTCATACATAAATAAAATACCAGTAGGAGCAAGATATTGGAAAAGAATGATTATTTGGATAATAAATATTTGCTGACCATGATGGTTGCCAAAAGAGCAAAACAATTGAATCAAGGTTCAAAACCACTTGTCAACACCAACGAGAAAAACACAAGGGTAACGGCATTAAAAGAAATCGTTGAAGGAAAAGTTTATATAAAAGAAGAAGAGTAGGGTAAAGTTTAATAGAACAATTTTTAAATGTGCTGAGCCTATTCTGTTGAGAGAAAAGAGGATGGGCTCAGCCTTTATTTATATAATATCAATGTAAAATAATGTCTACTACTTTAAATAACATTGGGAAAGTGTAATAATAAAATAGATATAAACTGTGAGACAAATGGGTTTGACTGTTTTGAGGGGAACCTGCTCACTGGATAGAAAATCATTTTAATAACCGGGGCAAGAAAATGAAGAAATTCAATTTTATTGTTACCATGCTGATTTTTTATCTCTTTACCTTGAGCTTTACTGGGGAAGCAAGCGTGATGACATCGGGAGGGCAGTTTAACACTTCCCTGTCTGCTTTCTATTCAAAACAAAACGGGTTTATTCTTCTGCCTCATGCAAATTTGGATCTGGAGTTAACCCTGTCTTTAAAAGACAATGAACAGGTCAGATGCGACGGCTACTTCTTTACTGATTCAGTAGAAGGAAAATTAGATTTTTTTTGGAAGAAATTGTACTGGATGCATAGATCGGAAAATTTTCATCTTTCTATTGGGAAGCAACCTATTTCCTGGTCTTTTGGTTCACTATTAAATCCGGTTGATTATACTTTAGGGGCAGTTGCCTTAGATAGAGATTATAGTCCAAAATATCAAAATGCACTGGAAATATATTTCCCTGTTAATTGGAATGCTAGTTTATCGCTGGTTACCTCTCCCTCTGGAGTGGATAGGACCTGGAAAGCAGGTTTAAGGGGGAGAACATTAATTAAAGGTTTTGATATAACAGCAAACTGTGTTCAGGAAGATATAAGGGCAGGAGAAGCAGGTGAATATCGCCTTGGTATTACTGCTAAAGGAGATCTGGGCCCTTTTGGAGTATACGGTGCTTTAGGGTACTATTCTGATGGAAGAGCATTTTCCCTTTTAGCAGGGTTTGATTATAGTTATTTTTCCCCCACTGGCAATCAGCTTTATATTCAAGCAGAATATTTGAATATACCTTCTGAGATATTAAGAGAGGTAACCGGTTCTATCTTTACCTTTCCAGAAGAAGAAGAAGGGAATATTCACCTTTTTGCAGAAAACATTACCTATAAAATTGATGAGTTTTCAAGTATTGGTATAACTGCTCTATACAACAGCAGTGCAGGTTCGGCAATTTTAATGCCGGTCTATAGTAATCAGTTGAGTAGCAACAGCAAAATTAGAATTCAGGGAGGTATACTAATAGAATCATTGCAGCAGACTGAAGATAATTCACTGAAAGAAGTTTTTAGCAAACCAGCCTATATCTTTCTGGAAATTGGTCTTAGCTATAATTTCTAAAATTACAAAATGTCTAAGAATGAGAATAGCATTGAGAGAATAATTTTTAAAAAAACATTATAATTCTCTTAGAAAGGATATGATTTATGAAATCAGCCGGGGAAGAATTTATTATTAAAACAAAATATCAGAATATGGATGTAGCTGATCAGATGAAAGGAGCACCCTCGCCAGGTCTGCAACTGCCTTATCCCAAGACGGGGGAAATCATTTCATTGCCGCCCTGGGATAAAATACAAGTATCTGAAGACAATATAATTTCTATTATCAATGTGAGACAGAGCATCAGAAATTACAAACGAGAAAATATTAACCTGTTAGAGCTGTCCTATTTACTCTGGTGCACTCAGGGGGTAAAAGAAATTATTTCTGATGTAGCAACCCTTAGAACCGTGCCATCTGCTGGAGGCCGTCATGCTCTGGAGACCATTCTTCTGGTAAATAATGTGGAAGGATTAACTCCTGGACTTTATCGTTACTTAAGTCTGGAACATCAGCTGGGAACGATAAAAAAAGATAGTTCTATAGTCAATGATATTGTAAAAGCAAGCTTTAGCCAGGATTTTATAAAGCAATCGGCAGTCACTTTTATCTGGATTGCAATCATATACAGAATGAAATGGAGATATGGAGAACGCGCTTATCGTTATATATTTTTAGATGCCGGTCATGTTGCTCAGAACCTTTATCTTTCTGCCGAAGCCATAAATTGTGGTGTTTGTGTAATAGGTGCTTTCTCAGATGATGAATTGAATTCAATTTTGGACCTTGATGGCCAAGAGCATTTTGTTATCTATATGGCAACTGTAGGTAAAAAGATAAGATAAGAATAGTATGAAATAATTAGAGAGGATTTTTAAAAGATGAGAAGAAAAGATAGAGAAATAAGCAGTAGGGAAGAAATAAAAGATATTATAAAGAAAGCTCTTTTTTGTAATGTGGCAATGTGCAAGGACAATGCTCCCTATCTGGTACCCATGAATTTTGGATTTGATGGGCAATATTTTTACCTGCACTCTGCTCCGGAAGGTTTGAAAATAGATATATTAAAAGAAAACCCCCGGGTATGTATTGAAATAACCCAGGATCTAAAAATTAATCAATCAGAAGATGTCTGTAAGACCAGTATGAGATACAGCAGTGTAATTATTTTTGGAAAAGTAGAGTTCCTGTTTGATAGAAGGGAAAGAATAAATGCGCTAAACTGTATTGTAGAGCAGCTCTATGGAGAAAGAGCGACAACTAAAGAAGAAAAGCCGGTATTTAATGAAGATAATCTTAATAAATTAACCATTCTAAGAGTACGACCTGAACATATAACTGGAAAAAGATCAGTTTCCAGTGAGTAAAACTAATTCTTTAAAAAGAAACGAGGCCAGTAATTTGAAAGAAGAACTGTTTTGTTCAGAATGTCAGAAGAGAATAAATCCTGAACAATTTTTTTATGTTGATGAAAAACCAGTCTGCTACCGCTGTATTTTTGGTGATGTAGAGCCATTGTCAATTTACCCGATAGGTTTTGTTAAATCAAACGAACCCTGGGGGAATGCAGTAATAACATTATACCCCCAACAAAAAAGGTTTATGTATAAGCTTGAGGAAGAAAAAGAGATATGCGTGGTCTTTTATTTTCATGAAATTGATGCTATCAAAACGGTCTTCAACCGTGGTAACAAGAGTGATGGTAAAAGAGTAGGTGTTTTTGCTTCTCGAACACCGAGAAGAACTTCCCGAATCGGGATAACATATGTAGAGCTGCTGCAGGTATCCGGATTGGAACTGAAAGTAAAGGGATTGGATGCTTTTCAGGGTAGCCCCGTTTTAGATATCAAGGCAATTGGTAAGATTAAAAATTATAATTTAAATTAAAAATTATTATCTCCTGTAAAGCAGGAATAAGATAAATGAGCGGTAACGGAGATTGATTGTGGTGGCCAAAGAGCTAAACAAGAAAGACAATAGTACTTTGTTAGGAATTTTAGCAATTTTATTTTGGGGGAGTACCGTTGCCTTTTCCAGGAGCTTAACAGAACAATTAGGTGTAGTGACTACCAGCGGATTGGTTTTTATCTCAGGCGGATTGTTGTCCTGGTTCTATTTAATTATTCGTTCACCACATACCATTAAAAAAATGATTCACTTGCCTTACAATTATTTATGGGGATGCGGATTTTTATTTGTCCTATATATGATTTCCTTATATTTGGCTATAGGACTATCATTTAACAACCAACAGGTTATTGAGGTCAGTATTATTAATTATCTCTGGCCGGGACTAACTCTGCTTTTTTCAGTGCCTATTTTAAAAAAGAAAGCATATTTCCTGATTGTTCCAGGCACCATACTCAGTTTTGCAGGTGTCTATATTGGTATGAATCCTTATCACAGTCTTTCAATCTATAGTTTTTTTCAAAATATTAAAAACAACAGTCTACCATATATACTTGCTTTTATTGCTGCGCTGTCCTGGGCTCTCTATTCCAATCTGGCCAGAAAGTGGGCTGCCAGAGATAAAGAAGGCGCAGTGCCTATATTTTTATTGATTACCGGTCTGCTCTTATTGATACTGAGGATATTCTATCAAGAAGAATCGCGATGGACTATCAGGGCGGGTATTGAGCTACTCTATATGGCTGTTTTCCCAACATTTTTAGCCTATTCTTTTTGGGATAGAGCTATGCGTCGCGGTAATATATTATTGGTTGCTTCACTTTCATACTTTACCCCCCTTTTATCAGTTTTTATCAGCTCATTGTATTTGCACATCACTATTGAAGTCCGCCTATGGATAGCCTCCCTTTTAGTGGTGGCAGGTGCCTTTCTCAGTAGATATTCTATCTCAGACGCTTAGTTATAACTAGCCTCAATTATTTGCAGGTAGATATGATTACAGTAAAATGTATAAAATGCAAAGGTAATATATTTAAATATCAAAAGATTGGTAAAGGAAAACTGTTGCATTGCTGGAAGAGTAGGATTAAGCGGGATTATTGTATTCGTAATGGAAAGGAAATTAGATGCATTTGCGGAAATGTTGTCGGGATAGAAGAAGAAAAGTGGATCAAAATGAAACAACATACCTTTGAAATTTCTGGTACTATAACAAAAAAGTAGATAGATTCATGTTTGGAGAATAATAAGTTAAAGAGTAAGCGTTTGAAATATTTATCAGAAAATCTCATTTAATTTATTAGATGTTCAAGTAATAATTCAGAAAATACAACCAGGCTCAAAAGATTAAAAGAGCTGAAAGGGAGAGTCCATTTTTTTACTGGTATACAATAGATTCTTAGGAACCTGTGCCTCAATGAGCTGTTCAAAAATAGCAGGAACAAAATACTTTTCGGTATGAAAATGCTCAATATCAATGATATTAAGTCCTATCTCTCTGGCTCTTAACGCCTCATGATGTTTGATATCTCCGGTAATTAGAAGGTCTGCATTTTTCTGATGTGCCTGGTTTATCAGAGAACCCCCGCTTCCAGTACATAAGGCAATGGTATTAATTTTTTTATTGTTTGCCTGAACCATTCTCAGATAAGGGATATCGAGTATATTTTTCACCTTTACCGCAAAATCGGTCAGATTTTGTTCTGGAGTCAATCTGGCAATCAGACCAATACCGGACTTTACTCTAATATTTAATTGATAAATATCATATGCCGGTTCTTCATAAGGGTGATTTTTATAAATAGTCTCAATTATTCTGTCTAAATCTCTCTCCCGAAAAACTGTTTCAATCTTTGTCTCATCAATCAGTTCTCTTTTTCCGATATTTCCGATAAACGGTTTTGTTCCTTCCGGTGGCTTAAAAGAACCTTTCCCCGGAAAGGTAAATGAAGTTTCGTTATAGTTACCAATTCTCCCTGCACCAGCTTTGAAAAGTGCATTTAAAAGGTTATCCTGATATTTTTCAGGAACATATAAAGCCAGCTTTAATATTTTTTCTGAAGATGGCTCTAAAGAATCAATTTTTTTTAACTCCAGCAACCTGCCCACATAATCGTTTAAACCATTTTCTGCCAGATCATAATTAGTATGCGCAGAAATTAGATTTATGTGGTGATGGGTTAATTGGAAAGTTGTTGGGTTATCCTGTTTGGTAATCTTTGTAAGGGGTTGGAAGAACAAAGGATGATGAGAAAGTATAGTGTTACAATTCTGCTTTAAAGCCTCTTCTATTGTTTCTATGGTAACGTCAAGACATATTAATACTTTCTTTATTTTTTCATCAAGATCAGCATATTGTACCCCACTGTTATCAAAACTCTGCTGCAAAAAAAAGGGTGCAATCCGTTCAATGATATTTATCAGTTCTCTTATTTTCATATCAGAATGCCCCCATTCCTTTCTTTAAAAACAGATTTAATCATCTTTGTTTGGCTGGCAATTTTTAAAATGTATCTAAAACTCTTTTAAGTTCCTGGATATCCCGCCAGGTCAGTTCTTTAGGGCTGCCAGGTGTAGTTTCCTGATGCCTCAGAAGATAGCTGGGGTGAAACATAGGAAAAATCTTGATTCCTCCTGTCCAGGAAAACCACTTGCCTCTAAGACGGGAAATTGCTTCTTCTGAATTTAAGAGACACTTAGCTGGTACGCTACCCAGAGTTACAATAATCTTGGGGTTTATTAAGGCTATCTGGCTCTCCAGATAGGGTAAACAAAGATCAATTTCACTTTTATTGGGATTTCTATTTTCCGGTGGTCTACATTTAACTATATTGGTAATGAATACACTCTTTCTGTCTATTTGAACAGATTGTAAGATACGGGTAAAGAGCTGCCCGGCTCTACCTATAAAAGGAAGACCTTCTCTATCTTCGTCCCCTCCGGGGGCTTCTCCTACAAACATCACAATACTGTTGGGATTGCCTTCTCCGGGAACTGCCATTTTTCTAGTACGGGATAGATGACATTTTTGACATTTTCTAATTGTATCAGCAAGCTCTTCAATGGTAAATTCAGTTACAGGTGTATTCATAAAACCTCAACTACTATCAGATATTCAAAAGTAAGTAAAATATCTATAGCAGATTACTTAGATATTTTTATGCAGGGCTCACATTCATTAATTGGTTTTTATATTTTTATTATTTATTAATCTTTAAATGAATTGAGCAACAAAAGTATCTTTAGGACCTATCTCAATTTAATATTTTATCACGGTGAAGCTCAATAAACAAGGAAACTCAGCTTCTTTACATTGTTCGAATGCCTCAGTGGAATAATGAAATAAAATGTTAAATACCTGCTCATACCGATCCAATTACATTATTGCTGTATTTCTATGTCCTATTCTTTGTGATATGATAATAGGGAACTATCTAAATCTATGTTCAGATCTATATTCCATATTAAATAATAGAGAAGTGAAGATAGGTATTTCCAAGAGATATGACATACGTTCCTAGAAATAGAAATAAGCTAAAATCATACCATTTTGTAATACATCAGTGCCAAGCTATGGTGTGACCTAGATCATAAGAATAATAAAAAGTATAACTATTAAAAAGATATTTGTTAAAAATCCACAAGTAAACGGGAAATAAAGGGAGGAGAATTTTGGTCAGCTAGTTTTTTATCAACACTATCAAGTAAATATGTGTATGACCAAGAAAAAGGATATAAAAAGTTATGCATTAGCTAAATAATTTGTTTTATGAATTTAAACACACCCTAACTCTGCCGCATAGAGATTCATTTCGACCATTATTATAAAGTAGCAGAAAAAATACAAAACAGAAGAGGTGTCAATCCAATCATCAATATCGGTCAAATTATCTAACACCTCTTCCTCATATCTTTTACTTTTTTTAGCTATATTAGGTTAGTGTTAAGGCAATACCACTGTTATTGATGCTGATCCATTATTATTTTCATTGCTTTCTTCCACTCGGCAATACTCGGGCATAAATTCATCACCACTACAACTATCAGCCCATGCCTTCAAAGAAACCGTTTCGCCCCTACGGTTAAAAAGTGCATTTCCTTCGAAAGATATCTCTTCTCCAGGTTTAAGACTTTTATTAGTATAGGGATACCACATATTAGTCTGCCCTTCTACTTGAAAAGCAACAACAAATGTGCCTTGTGTACCAGCGTACTCCAATGACACTTTGAAGATCCCAGCATCAGCATTGCCAATATTTTTAATTGTCACACTAACCGGGACAACTGTAACCTTGTCAACTTCACGGAAAAATGGAGAACCATTTGTTTTAAATTCAGTGACAACAAGGTCAGGCAATTCAACAGGTGGAGTACATCCGCAAAAAATCAAACATAAAATACCCATAACAATTAACAATTTATAAATTTTCATTTTTTACCTCCTTAAAATTTAAGAAATTAATAAAAAAATAAGCAGATTGAAAAGGTCTGTCAAGGTTGTTTTTCGATGATTATTTTACTTTTAATGAACCTCCTTTCTTTTTGGTCTATAAAGTCGGATATCCCTTTTCCATTCATCTAACATCTCCTTAGTGAATGGTTTAGAATACTGGAAAATATAAATAAATAAGAAGACAGGTAATAATCTTTACACCCATTAATTATGAACACAAAATTAACACATAGCTCAAAATCTTACGACAGATTTCTGTTTCAATTACAAATTTTTTTCTTTTTCTGATCAAACAGATGCTTCAAAGGAAAGTGAAGGCCTAAAGGCTTTACTATTATATTCTTAAAGGTAACCATATTTAATTTTTATCTTTCAAAGTTATTTATTGCTCTCTTTTTTATTTAGACAAGATAAATCTTTGTAATATATTATACAATATTTATTATTCAACAGTAACATTTTTGGTAAAATATGTTTGTAGTATTAGATTGTTCTATCAGGAGAATTAAGGATTACTATTCTATTTTTATATGTGCTATTTTATCTTGCAGACTAGTCTACTATTTATAAGTATTATATCATATTATATCGTACAATTTATAAATTATATATAGCAATTAATACTGGTAAAGAAATAGAATACAAGATAAAAAGATATGTGGGTATTATTTTATATTTTCTTTGTGATATGATAATAGGGAACTATAAAATAGATTTTGAATCAATAAAGAGAAGATTAATTATGGTTAAAAATGCAGAATTAGCTGAAGTTTTTGCCGATATTGCCAGGATACTAAAAATAAAAGATGAAAATGTGTTTAAAATAAGGGCATATGAAAGAGTAGCAGATACTCTGGAGAATTTACCTATGGAGGCTGAGACTCTCTACCGATTGGGGAAATTAAATGAGATTCCAGGAGTAGGAGAGGCGATTGCCCAGAAAATTGGAGAATTAGTTGAAACAGGTCGACTTGAATATTATGAGAAGTTAAAAAAGAGCATTCCAGCTGGGGTTTTGGAATTATTAAATGTTCCTGACATAGGGCCACGCAAGGCAAAGCTTTTTTATGAGGAATTGGGGATTAGCAGTGTGGAACAATTAGAAAAGGCAGCGCTTCAGCACAAATTGCAGAAACTGTCAGGAATGGGTAAAAAGGCAGAAGAGAACATTTTAAGAGGTATAGAGTTATATAAAAGGAGAGAGCAGAGATTCCTTCTGGGAACTGCTTTACCAATTGCTGAGGAAATAGTCAGTGAATTTAAATCACTTGGGGAAGTTGAAAAGATTAGTATTGCCGGCAGTTTAAGGCGAAGAAAGGATACTATTGGAGATATAGATTTACTGATTGCTTCAGAAAACCCGGGAAAAATAATGGATAAGTTTATCCATTTGCCGCAGGCAAAAGAAGTTCTGGCAGAAGGCTTGACCAAATCAGCAATATTAACACACAAAGATATGCAGGTAGACTTAAGAGTAGTATCCTCTGATAGTTTTGGTGCTGCTTTATTATACTTTACCGGTTCTCAGTCTCATAATGTTCATCTGAGAGAGATGGCAGTGAAGCAAGGTTTAAAAATCAACGAATATGGAGTATTTCAAACGAAAGATGATAAAAAGATTGCCGGTGAAGAGGAAGAAGAAATCTATAGAATACTGGGATTACCATATATTATGCCCGAGCTGAGAGAGGATCGTGGTGAATTTGCGGCCGCTCACAATAATAAATTACCAGATCTGGTTAAACTTAATGATATACAAGGGGACTTACATATCCATACCGTGGATAGTGATGGGATTAATACCATTGAGGAAATGGCTGTAGCTGCCAAGCTGAAAGGTTATCAGTATATTGCTATTACTGACCATTCTCAGTCACTCCATATTGCCGGGGGCTTGGATGAGCAGAGGTTAATTGAGCAAATAAATAGAATAGATAAAATCAATAAAAATATGAAGGGAATAACGGTTTTAAAAGGGATAGAAGTTGATATCAAATCAGACGGTTCACTGGATATCTCTGACCATATATTGAAAGAGTTAGACATAGTCATTGCTGCCATTCATTCTGGATTAAAACAAAAAAAGGAGCAGATTACTGAACGTCTGAGAAAAGCTATGGAAAACCCTTTTGTTGACATTATTGCCCACCCTACTGGTAGAATTATCGGCTATCGAGAAGCTTATGATGTAGATATTCAAGAGATAATAGGGTTAGCTGCGCTGACCGGGACAGTTCTGGAAATTAATTCTTCACCTGAGAGAATGGATTTAAATGATGTTTATGCTAGAAGCGCTAAAGAGCAGGGTGTTTTACTCTCTCTGGGCAGTGATGCCCATCAAATAACTACTCTGGAAAATATGTTTTACGGAGTAGCTGTTGCCCGGCGAGGATGGCTAGAAAAAACAAATATCTTGAATTGTCTGTCACTTTTAGAGCTTAAAAAGGGTCTAAAGAAAAGACAATGAACTTAATTGTTGCTCTGAAATAACCGTTACAGCCATTCATGGTATGGTTTGACTTAAAAATTGAATAAGATTATGATTATTAAAGCGTTTTTTCTATAGATAAATGTTGTTTGCTGCATAAAAGAGCAACGCCTTAATTATACGTTAGTTCTGAAAGGGGGTGGAAATATCAGCCGTTCAGGCAAATAGAAATATTAGGATTATTGAAGGAAAATATATTTGAGGAGGTTTCAGATTATGAAAAGAGTTGTTATTTTGTTTGCAATTGTTTTTTTACTATCCCTTTCAGCATATGCCCAGCAAAAAATAGAAATAATCTATTGGACACATGAAGATCCAAATCGTACAGAAATTGAAAATCGTTACATTGAAGAATTTGAAGCAGCTAATCCTGGTGTTACTATTAAACGCGTGACCAATCCTTCCAACAAAATGGCTGAAATTGTTTTAACAGCTTTTGCAGCAAATCAGGGGCCGGATATGTTTAATTTGCAGATTGAAGATGAATATGCCTATATTGTGAATAACCGGCTGGCTCCCATTGATTATAAAGCTGCTGGCTATGATAGTCTGGAGGCGGTTTACCAAGATTATATGCCGGGAACACTAGATTCGGTTACCTTCGAGAACAATTTGTATGGATTGCCTATGGAATTGACTAACTGGTGTATTTATTTGAATAAGAGGGTTTTTTGGGATGCTGGCCTGGATCCCGATAAAGATTATCCTAAAACCTGGGAAGAGATGGTAGAAGTATCTGAAAAGATTGTCATAAGGGATGGAGAAATTATTACCCGGAGGGGATTTGATTTCAGATATCCCTATTATCTGGTAGCAATGGTGCCCATGGCAGAACAGTTAGGTGGAAAATTAATTAGCGATGACGGGAAAAAGGCCATTATTAATGATGAGGCATGGTTAAAATTTTTGACTTATATGCAACAATGGGGTCCCAATGGAAAAAACTTAGGCTCCCCCACCTATACCAATGCCAGAAATTTGTTCAATAAAGATAATAATGATATAGCCATGTGCCAATCCGGACTTTACCAGCAAGGAAGGATACGTGCCGATAATCCTGAATTTTATGATAGTGGTGATTGGGCAGTAATTCCTTATCCGCTATTTGAAGATGCTGTTCGGGATGTGGCAAGCGCCTACTATGGACATTATTTTGTAGTCAATCAGCAAAAGCCAAAAGAGAATCAGGAAATAACCTGGAAATTTATCAGCTATATGTTAAATTATCCTGAAGAATACCTGGTCAAAGTTGGCTTGATTCAACCCAAAGTAAGGCTAATGGAGTCAGATGAATTTAAGAATATGCCTTATTCTGATGTATTCAGACAGGATATGGAGAGAGGTCATATTGTTTACTATGGTGAAAACAGCGCCATCATTCAGCAACATATCCGTGAAGCAGTAGAATCAGTGATGCTTGCCGGCAGGACACCTGAAGCCGCTCTACAGGTATTGAAATTGAAAGTTCAGGAAGTTTTGGAAGAAGAATAATAGTAATGACTGAGGGGCTAGGTTTCTGCCTAGCCCTTTTTGTTTTATTAAGGAAGGTCAAAATATATGAAATACCCTTTATTTAAATCCGGAATAGAACAAAAAAAATCAAGGTGGGGATTGTTTTTTGTTATTCCTTCTATTCTTTTTTTCTCTTTGTTTAGTTTTTATCCTATTTTTACCGCACTTTATACCAGCTTCTTCCGGAAAAAGTTACTTTCTTTACAACCACCTGATTTTATTGCTTTACAAAACTATGCCTATCTATTAAAGTCGCCTGATTTCTGGAACTCCATTAGAGCAACGGCTGTTTTCACTATTGGAACTTTTATCCCTATTGTAATACTTAGTTTAATCCTGGCTAATTTTATTGTCAGCAGAAAGAGATTTCAACAATTTTTTCAAATGGCTTATTATTCTCCTGCTGTGCTATCCTCGGTTGTGGTAGCTGTAATATGGCTCTTGATATTCGATCCCAGGGGACTGGGTAACCAAGTTCTTAATTTCTTATTTAATTCACCGGGTGTTGATCATAAATTTTTGGCCAATTCCATAATGGTACAGATATCCACCATGGTTGTTTATAGCTGGAAATATCTGGGATATTTTACCATTATTTTTATTGTTGGTTTGACCACTATCCCCCAGTCAACCCATGAAGCGGCTCTCATTGACGGTGCCAGTCGCTGGCAGGATTTTTACTATATTACTCTCCCTCTCTTAAAACCAACTACTGTTCTGGTGTCGGTGATGTCTATGCTGCAATGTTTAAAGACTTTCAGTACCCAGTATTTATTTACTCAGGGCGGAGCCCCCATGGCTCCTATTAATGTAATTACCCTAAATATCTATCATACTGCAATTCGGGATCACCGAATCGGCAGAGCGAGTGCCATGAGTGTCATATTATTCTTCATAATGCTTATCTTTACCTGGTTGCAGTTTAGAGTTTCTCGTTCTGAAGAAGTTAGTTACTAAGGATTACATTATGCAGAAAAAATGGCAAAAAAAAACTAAAAACAGTAATATTTCATCTATCATCATTAATAGCTTTATCTGGTTATTTTTAATCGGGACGGCTATGTTTGTATTAGCTCCTTTAGTCTTCATGTTTACAGCATCTGTAATGCCAGCCAGTGATGTGATGAAAATGCCTTTTCCCTGGATCCCTAAAGGTATTTACTGGCAAAATTACTGGCAGGGTATAAGAGGTAATGATGGTAGTTTTATTTATATTAGAAACATCTTAAACTCATTTATTGTTGCCAGCTCTGTAACGGTCACCACCGTCATACTTTCAGCAATAACCGGTTTTGGATTAGCTAAATATCGTTTCTGGGGAAGGAATGCGGTATTTATGCTGATTATGGCCACTTTTATGATTCCCTTTGAAGCAATTATGATTCCCCTTTATCTGGTAGTAACCAAATTAGGTTTACAGAATTCCTATCAGGGATTGATTATTCCTTTTTTAGTGAATGCCTTTGGTATATTTCTAATGAGACAATATTTTATTACCTTCCCTGATGAAATACTTGATGCGGCACGGATTGATGGTGCCAGCGAGATGATGATTTTTAGAACTATCATTGTTCCAAATAGTATACCAGCAATGGCAACGCTGGCAGTGCTGACATTTAAGTCACAATGGGATAATCTATTGTGGCCTTTACTGATTGTTCAAAGTGAAGAGATGAAGACAATTCCTCAATATATTGTCAGATTCATTTCTGAAAAACATACTGATGAAGGTGCCTTAATGGCAGTTGCTTCCATTGCTAGTATTCCTATTTTGATTTTGTTTTTAAGACTATCGAAATATTTTATCGGAGGCGCTGCTCTATTTTCCTCTCGCAAAGGTTAGGAAAGAGAGGTTTCTTGAACATGTTATTTATTTTTGATATGGGTGGTGTTGTGGCCAACCACACCAATGTAATTCCATCTATTGCTGAGCATTTAGAAATAAACGAGAAGAAATTTTTTAAATTAGCCGGGCAGAATTGGATAAATTTACTTTGTGGTAAAATAAGCAGCCGGCAATTCTGGGAATATTTTTCTAACAAAATATTTAGAAACATTGAAATAGATTTATTTGAAAAGTTTTTTCGCCCCACCCTCAACCAGGAAATTATCGAAATTATTAAAGAATTAAGAGAGAAAAATTGTATTGTCTGCGGAACAAATACAATAGAAATCCATTATCAGATCCATCTTAAAAATGGAGATTACCGCTTTTTTGACCATGTTTACGCCTCTCATCAATTGGGGTTCGCTAAACCTGAACCACGATTTTATCAGTATATTGAGGATAAGGAGAGAATCGGTTTAGATAGGATTATTTTCATTGACGATACTTTAGAAAATGTGATTGCTGCCAGAAAAATTGGGATTAAATCCATTCATTTTGTTGACACTTATTCCCTGAAGAATACATTAACCAACTATTCCCATGTTAATGGTCATAAAATAATATAGCAATGAAGTTAATTTTCTGATATGATATTATCTCTTAAGGTAAAAAAGATAATCAAGATAAATTTGAAAGGGATTGCTAATATCAATTAAAAAGTAAAATAAGTAAGGGAGGTATTCCAGATGGAGAAAGAAAATAAAAAGGGAATGGGGAATGATTTTTTAGCTCTGTTAAGTCAAAAAACTTTAGTCATCGATGGGGCTATGGGCACTATGCTGCAACAATACGGTTTAAAAGCGGGAGAAGCTCCTGAGATGTGGAATATTACTCAACCTGATATAGTAAAAAGTATACATACTTCCTATCTGGAAGCTGGTGCAGATATTATTCTTACCAATACTTTTGGGGCAAATGGCATAAAATTACAGAAACTTGGTTTCAGGGAAAGGCTACTAGAATTAAATGAGCAGGCTGTGAAATTAGCCAGAAAAGCTGCTGATGAATATAGAGAAGTTCATCAGCAACCCATTTTTATAGCAGGTTCCATAGGTCCCAGTGGTGAAATTTTAGGACCATGTGGATTGGTAAAAGATGAAGAAGCTTACGCAGGCTATGAAGAGCAGGTTAAAGTATTAGCCTCCTCTGGAATTGATTTTATTCTATTGGAGACCTTCTACGACCTTAACGAGATAGGTATTGCCTTGAAGGCTGTTAAAGAAATATGTGATTTACCGGTTTTTGCCTCTATGACCTTTGATGATAGTTTAAAAACGATATATGGAATAAGTCCAGAAAAGGCAGTCAAAGTATTATTTCAAGAAGGTGCAGATGGTGTGGGTGCCAATTGTGGTAGTGGACCTGAGACTCTTTATAAGGTAATTGCACAGATGAGGGTATTAACTGATGCTCCGCTATTGGTCAAACCCAATGCTGGGATCCCTTATATAGATAATAATCGGATTATATATCCCGCGACACCACAAGAGATGGCAGAATATACAGAAAAATTTATTCAACTGAGAGTAAATATTATTGGAGGATGTTGTGGAACAACCCCGGAACATATCAGAGCCATCGCTGGGAAGGTAAAGAAATCAGTATAAAGCAGTAAAGTATAATAACAACATCTCTTCCGAAATAATCATACCAATGAATAATGTAAAAAGATGATTGAAATTACAATTAATCCCGGAGCAAAGATAATCAATGTTCCTTCAGGAACACTATTACTGGATGTGCTTAAACAGGCCAAGATTAGTATTGTTACGACCTGTGGTGGCCAGGGAAGCTGTGGTAAATGCAGAGTTAAAGTATCTTCTACAGCTATTAAAGGCAGTCTGCTCAATCTAACAGAAAAGAAACAACTTTCAGAAGAAGAGATAAAAGAAGGGTTTCGCCTGGCCTGTCAATGTCATCTGTATCATAATAGTACCATTACCATTCCATCATCTGTATTGATGAGGAACAACAATTCTAAAATCGAAGAGAAATCAATTTCTCATTTATCCCATTATGAATTTAAACCAGTTATCCCTATTAAAAAATACTTTCTTAGACTCAATCCTCCTACTTTAAAAAACCAGTCTTCTGATTGGACCAGAATAAAGGATGAACTGAACAGAGTAGCAAAAATTAAAAAAGAAAGATGGTTTATAGCACCAGATATTTTAGGCAATGTATCTCAATTATTGAGGGATAATAATTATGGTATGACCATTGTTCTTTATAAGAATGAAGTTATTTCAGTTGAACCAGGGAATACCAGCAAAGAGATGTATGGGGTGGCTTTTGATATAGGGACCACCACGATTGCCGGATATCTAATAGATTTTAGTACCGGTAAACAGATTGTAGCTGAAGCAGGTAGCAACCCTCAGTATATTTATGGTGATGATGTAATTTCTCGAGTTGGTTTTGCCGGAAAAAATGCTACCAATAGAAATATAATTCAGCAGGAATTAATATCTTTCTTAAATCAGATAATTACATCCCTGTCGCGAAAGACAGGGATTAACCTTTCTCGGATTTATTTTGCAGTATTGGTGGGCAATACAGCTATGCACCATTTTTTATGGTCTCTACCTACAGAAAGTCTGGCCTTCTCGCCCTATATCCCTGTTTTAACTGATGAAATATTTAAAGAAGCCCGAGATTTGCCTGATTTATGCCTTATTCCTCATGCAAAGGTATATAGTACTCCGAATGTATCAGCCTATATTGGTGGTGATATTATTGCCGACCTGATAGATATAAATATATGGGGAAAAAACAATAACATACTGATGGTAGATTTAGGAACTAACGGTGAGATAGTCTTAAAGGGTGATGACAAGATTTGGGCCTGTTCAGCGGCTGCTGGACCTGCCTTTGAAGGAGCAAGAATCAGTTCAGGCATGAGAGCTATCAGGGGGGCAATAGATAGGATAATAATTACTGAACACAAAATAAGGTATCAGGTTATTGAACAGACTCGAGCTGCGGGATTATGTGGTTCAGGAATAATTGACCTGATTGCCAGCTTACTGAAATTACAATTAATCAAGTCCGATGGTCGTTTGGTTAATCAAGAAGAATGTCCTAAAGGGATTTCTGAACAAATTAAAGAAAGAATCGTAAAAGAGTGTAAAAGTAACAAATTTTTAATTGTTCCAAAAGAACAATCAGCCGAGGGGAAACCTATTTTCCTAACACAGAAGGATATCAGGGAAGTTCAGCTGGCAAAAGGTGCTGTGAGGGCAGGAATCAGTATTTTACTTGAACAGGCGCGGCTCAAAAAAGATGATATTGATGAGGTCTTATTAGCCGGATCTTTCGGCAGTTTACTGGATAAGGACAACACCCTGGCTATCGGTCTTATTCCGCATATTTCTTCTGAAAAAATATTCTCTATAGGTAATGCTGCTGGAAGAGGAGCCATCAAATTATTGCTGTCAGAGGATATGAGGAATATGGCTGAATCTCTCTCTCAGAAAGTCCACTATGTTGAACTTTCTGCTCAGCATAGTTTTTCTGAGACTTTTACCAAATCAATGATTTTCAATTTGGAAAGATAATTTTTTTTAACGCTCTCAAATGATATTTAATAAAAATTGTTATGGAAAAAATAAAGATTATCAAAAATATTCCCATAAGAATTGCCGAAGAAGAAGTATACCGTTATCTTGGTGATAAAAAGGACTCAAGCTATATTGGCCAGATTGAAATTCAAAATATTATCAGAGAAGAGATTAAGATAGTCAATCTCTTATTGGAGAATAGAGGTATTTATCGTTTTATTCCCATCAATTCTATTTCAGAAGAGGGAGTTATCATAACTGCGCAGGGGTACCAGTTTTTAGTGAATAAAAGTGTGGTTGGGTTTTTCCAAAATGCACAATACCTCCTTTTTGCAATAGCAACTATTGGACCAAAAATTGAGCAAATTGTTCAGGAGAGATTTAAACAGAAACAGTATCTCAAAGCTATAGTAATGGATGCAGTGGGAACGGTTGCTGTAAAAACAGTTGGACAATGGTTAAATCATTTCCTGGAGAGGAATACCAATCAGCAAGGATTTAAACTCTCTCGTTATTTTGAACCAGGTTCAGGCGATTGGGATGTAGAGGAGCAAAAGAAAGTATTTGCTATACTTCGGCCTGAACAAATTGGAGTAAATTTAAATTCCTACTATATGATGCAACCGGTAAAATCTTTATCCTGGATTCGTGCTATGGGTCAGAATCTGCTCCATTCCTATCGTAATGAATTTTCTTGTAATTATTGTTCTCTCTCGAAATGCCCCTTCAGGAAATTCAATTCTGAATAAATATCTGCAAAGTCCGCATGTTATAAAGTAATTTTACTACTACTACTATCATTATAATTTCTTTAAGTAAGTGTAGATATTTTCCATTAATTTATCCTAAAAAACATATCTCCCTAATTCATTTTTATCTCTTAGAGAGCTATAAAAAAATTCTGCTATATATTCTTTTTATTAGGGGAAAAATATCCCTAAAATATATCTTGATATACTGGTTGAATTTGCAATCTGTTTCCAATAGGGGTAAAATGCTTTAATTAATAGTAAAAACAATCATATTTGTTGGTAATTAACTATTATCAGAATAATGCAAAACTCACTGCCCTATTTAAATAGAAGAAAAAGGATAAAGAATATGCAGAAGATTGAACTAAATCATAAAGAAAAAAATATTTTGTTAATAGATATTTTTTTAACATTTTTTAAAGTAGGTTTATTAACATTGGGCGGAGGTCTTGCAATGTCACCGGTTATGAGGTATGAGCTTGTTCTGAAAAGAAAATGGCTGAGTGAATCAGAATTTTCTTCTACTGTTGCCCTGGCAACAATTGTTCCGGGCTCTATCTCAGTAAATATTGCCTATTTGTTAGGGAAAAAATTAAGAGGATGGAAAGGCTTAACCCTATCGGTATTAGGAGTGGTCCTGCCTTCTTTTATCACCATACTTCTTATAGCAAGCTTCCTTCTCCCATTTTTTCATTATCCAAAGGTTGTAAACTTTTTACGTGGTTGTGCTATTGCAGTTGTTGGTCAGCTGGCCTTTGCCAGCTTGATTTTTGGTAAAAGACTGATTCGTCGCATCTCACACATTGTGATATGTGCTGTAGGAATTCTGATGATGGGAGTATTAAAACTTCACCCCATATTCGGATTAGTAGTGGTAAGCCTGATTGGTTATTGGTTCTATCCCGGTTAAAGGTATTTTTAATATTAAAAAAGTTGTAGAAAAAATTTTGTATTGGGGATTAAGTAATTGGAGTCTTTATTTGAAATATTTATCAGTTTTTTAATAATAGGAATTGGTGCTTATGGAGGAGGGCTGGTTACAATCCCTTTGATTCAGCATGAAATTGTTGTTAAATATAATTGGTTGACCCTCAGGGAAATGTCTGAATTACTTGCAATTGCCCAGATGACACCAGGGCCAATATCTATCAATACTGCAACTTTTACCGGTTACCGGCTGGCAGGAGTGGCTGGTTCAATAATAGCTACAGCAGCCGTTGTACTGCCTTCAATAATCTTTTTTACCCTATTAACCCCTATAATTACTCAATTTAAAGAGAATTCCCACTTTTACAGAATAAATAAAAGTTTACAATTAGGTGTATTGAGCCTTATTCTTTTTGCTGTCTGGAGCTATGGCTCAGCAGTTATCAGAGGATACTTAGATTTTGGAATTGCAACAGCTGCTTTTTTACTTTTAGTTAATTGTGAAAAAAAATTACACCCACTCATAATCATTTTAGTTTGCGGTATTATAGGCCTAATATTCTTTTAAAATTAGCTATAGATTTATCATAATATTCAGTATTGACCTCAAACTTCTATTCAGTCCTATCTAATAGTATAATTTTTATCTGTTTGACAATTATAGATAAGAATGGTATATTTTCATTAGATTTTTTTAATTTAAAAACTCGTATAAGCTTTCGAATAGGGCGGAAGCGTCTCTACCGAGTGACCGTAAATCACAATGGGCTACGAGTGGAAGTGCATCTTAGGGATTCACCTGCCAGATTTATATAGCCTGAATAGCATTATAAAGCAGGGTTTGAACCAAGTGGTGCAAAGTGTATATTTATACTACACCGTAGGGCTAAAATCCCAGGCGGAGAGGTTCCACTCTTTTTTGGAATACTCCTCTACTGGGTTTTTATTTTTTTATAGAAGTAATCTTAGGTTAAATTATTTTTAAAGGAGGTTCTAAATGGAGGTAAGTATTATTATGGGCAGTATTTCTGATCAGCCTATTATGGAAAAGGCAACGGAAGTCCTGCAGGAATTAGATATTGGTTATGAAGTTAGGGCTATTTCAGCCCACCGTTCTATAGATTTTCTTTTTCATTATATCGGGCAGTTCTCTCAGAGGGGTTTTAGGGTTATTATTGCTGGAGCTGGAGGTGCGGCACATCTTCCTGGCGTTATTGCCAGTAAAACTTTATTACCTGTTATCGGAGTACCTATAAAAACAGCAACTTTAGAAGGATTAGATTCTTTGTTGTCTATTGTACAAATGCCTAAAGGGGTACCTGTTGCCACAGTAGGTATTAATAATGCGGCTAATGCTGCCCTCTTGGCAGCCAGAATTTTGGCTCTGCAAGATGATGGAATCTCAAAAAAATTAGCATCTTATATTAAGGAAATGGAAAAAAAAATATTAACTCAGGATATAAATAAAGGAATTAAACAATAATATGAGAAGTAAATATCTAAATAGCAAAAAAATATCAAGGTATAATATAATAAAAGTGGCTTAAGTTGAATTGTATTCAAACAGTGGTACAGGTAAGAAATAGAGGGTACTGGTTAAAAATTAAAACAAGCAGGTGAATTATTTTTTAAGAGGGCCGTAAATTAAATATATTACAAGTAGATTAGAAAATCATAGGTGCAGAAAAGATAATTAGGTGTAAAAATGTTAAAATGGAGCAGGTGTAATAAATAAAGGAGCTCATAATGGCTATGAAAAATATTAATTCTCAGAAAGCTAACTTAAATAGAATTTTGGAGGAAAATGCTCTTACTGAAATAGAATATCAGGAAATCGTGAAGACTCTGAATAGAGAGCCGAACAATGTTGAATTAGGGCTATATTCCGCAATGTGGTCTGAGCATTGCAGTTACAAAAGTTCTAAGCTTCTCTTAAGACATTTCCCCACTCATGCTGAATGGGTTTTATTTGGACCTGGTGAAAATGCCGGGGCTATTGACATAGGGGATGGAATGGCAATGGTCATGAAAATTGAAAGCCACAACCATCCTTCAGCGGTTGAGCCTTTTCATGGAGCTGCTACCGGTATAGGAGGAGTTGTAAGGGATATTCTGGCTATGGGTGCCAGGCCGGTAGCCATTTTGGGTTCTCTTCGATTTGGAAATTGGGAAGACCCTCATATACAATATCTGGTAAAAGAAGTAGTGAAAGGGCTTGCTTTTTATGCCAACAATATTTTAGTACCGGTAATAGGCGGAGAGACCTATTTTCTTGATAGTTATCAGGAAAATCCTCTGGTAAATGCCATGTGCATAGGTCTGGTAAAAAAGGAAGATATTGTTATTGCAGCAGCAAAGGAGGTCGATAGTATTGTTATTCTGGCAGGAGAAAGGACTGGAAGGGATGGGGTAGGAAGTGCCAGCTTTGCTTCGCGGGAATTATCAGAATCAGATGAAGAGATCAATCATCCACCCATTCCACAGGGTAATCCGTATTTAAAGAAGAAGATTATAGAAGCCTGCCTGGAAATAGTTGCAAATGGTCTGATACTGGCAATGCAGGACCTTGGGGCAGCGGGTCTGGTGAGCTCTAGCTCTGAAATGGCTAGCAAGGGTAATTCAGGAATCGAATTAAACCTGACTTTAGTGCCAAAAAAAGAAAAAGACATTACATCCCGGGAAATAATGCTTTCAGAGACTCAGGAGAGGATGTTATTAATAGCTAGAAAAGAAAAACTAAAAGAAATAGGATTGGTATTAGATAAATGGGGCATAGACTATACTGTTATAGGTAGGGTGACTTCAGATGGGTTGTTACGACTAAAAGAAAGGGGTAATATAGTTGCCGAAGTACCGGCAAAGTCTTTAGCGGAGGGAGCTCCCTATCGTCATTATCAAGGAAGAATTTCTGATAAGTTTAAAGAAATACAAAAATTGGATCTGGGAAAAATACCACAACCCCTGGATTACAACCAGGCTTTGCTGGGATTGCTATCTTCCAGAAATCTTTGTAGCAAAAAGGGAATTTACCATGGTTTCAATCAAACAAGTGCTACTGGTACTGAAGTAATTATGTTTCCCGGAGATGATGCCGGGATTATAAAAATGGAAGGAAGTAAAAAAGCGATCGCTTTTACCGTCGATGGCAACGGCAGGTATTGTTATCTGGATCCATTTGTGGGAGGAGTAATTGCTGTTGCAGAAGCAGCTCGCAATCTATCCTGCAAAGGCGCACGTCCTTTAGCCATAACTGATAATCTTAACTTTGGAAACCCCGAAAAAGAGGAAATATTCTGGCAGTTAGAAGAAGCAGTTAAAGGGATTAGCAAAGCCGCTAAGGAAATGGGGATCCCGGTTATCAGTGGTAATGTCAGTCTCAACAACGAAAGTAATAAAGAGGCTATTTTCCCCACTCCTGTTATTGGTATGGCGGGAATTATTGAAGATTTTTCTAAAATCTGCACTCTTTCCTTTAAAAATGAGCACGATTTAGTGGTATTAATTGGAGAAAATAAAGAGGAGTTAGGAGGAAGTGAATACTTAAAAGTATTCCATAATTTAGAAAGAGGCTTACCTCCCCAAGTTGATTTAAATTTGGAAAAGTCTGTTCAAAATGTCTGCCGGAGATGTATTGATCTGGGGATATTATCTTCTGCCCATGACTGTTCTGAGGGAGGTTTATTAATTGCCCTTTCAGAATGCTGTTCAGCAGGGAAAGTGGGAATAAAAGTTGATAAAAGAGTAAAAACTAGAAATGATGCTCTCCTTTTTGGTGAATCTCAATCCTGTATTATTGTTTCTCTTCCACAGGAAAAACTATCTTTGCTAAAAGATATTGCCCTTAAATATCAGGCACCTATAGAGGTATTGGGAGAAGTGGGGGGAGATAGCCTGAAGTTTGGTAATCTGGTTAATTTAAAAATCGAACAAATTTTAGAAGCCCGGGAAAGGAATTTTGATAATGCATGAAGAGTGTGGCGTTTTTGGTGTTTACCTTAAAGATGTAAAAGCTAATATAGCCCAGTTAAGTTATTTGGGGCTTCTTGCTCTTCAGCATAGGGGACAGGAGAGTGCCGGAATAGCCGTTGCTGGTGGAGAAAATATATTGATTTATAGAGATTTGGGTCTGGTTACTGAAGTTTTTAAGAAAGATATATTAGGTACCCTTCATGGAGATGCAGCTATCGGTCATGTTAGATATTCTTCTGCAGGTTCTAATAGCTGGGAAGATAGTCAACCAATATTACACCATTTTTCAGGTGGTTCTTTTGCCCTGGCTTATAACGGAAATTTAGTCAATCAGAGTGAGTTAAGTTCAATGTTGGCCATACCTTACAAAAATTCAAATAGTTGTCCAACTGACAGTAGGCTAATCTGTAAACTAATTGAGGCGACTAAAGAAAAGGATATAGAAAAGGCATTAGAAAAGGTGGCACAACAATTAAAGGGAGCTTTTTGCCTGGTTCTTTTAACTGAAAAAAAATTAATAGGCTTAAGGGATTCTTATGGTTTTCACCCTCTTGTTTTAGGAAAGATAAAGGATGGATATGTAATAGCTTCAGAAGATAGTGCTTTCTCAATTATTGAAGCTCATTACTTGAGAGAGATACAACCTGGAGAAATGGTAGTAATTGAAAAGGATAATTTTAAGACAAAACAAATACTTCCCTGCACTAAAAAAAGCTTATGTATTTTTGAACATGTTTATTTTGCCCGGCCTGATAGTAATGTTTTTGGAGAAAATGTTGCTGAGATCCGGGAAAGAATTGGTGCAAGATTAGCGGTAGAACAACCGGCAGATGCTGATATAGTAATCTCAGTTCCTGATTCAGGTAGGTTTGCTGCTTTAGGTTATGCCCATCAGGCAGGTATTACCTATCAGGAAGGTCTGATGAAAAATCCCTATATTGGCCGAATTTTTATCCAGCCTGATCAGGCACTCAGAGAATACTCTGTTAAGATAAAACTTTCGGCAATTGCCAGTATTGTAACTGGGAAAAAAATAATTATGGTTGATGATTCGATTGTGAGAGGCACTACCAGCCGTAAATTAGTAAAATTATTAAAAAAGTCAGGAGCAAAGGAAGTACATGTCAGAATTAGCTCTCCCCCGGTAGATTTCCCCTGTAAATATGGCATAGATACACCGAATAAAAAAGAATTATGGACTAACCATTTTTCTATAGAGGCGCTAAGAAAGCTGATAGAAGCCGATTCTCTGGGCTATATCAGTTTGGAAGGATTGACTGGAGTTTTTCAGAAAAACAAACCATCTGATTTTTGCACTGCTTGTTTTAGCGGCGAATATCCATTATAAAAAAAGTTGTGAAAAAAATGAAAGGAAGAGTGTGTAATATGAGTGATACATATAAGAAAGCAGGAGTCGATATTGAATTAGCCAATACCATTATTAATAAAATTAAACCTTTCATTCATACCACTCATATACCAGGTGTTATAGGTGAGATTGGACATTTTGCCGGATTATTTTCTTTAGCTCAGGAAAAGATTGTGGACCCGGTCCTTGTTTCTGGAACAGATGGCGTAGGCACTAAACTGAAGATTGCTAATTTAATGAATAAACATGATACTATCGGTATAGATTTAGTAGCGATGTGTGTTAACGATATAGCAACCTGTGGTGCCAAACCGCTCTTCTTTTTAGATTATCTGGCCACTGGAAAATTAGAAGAAGAAGTGATGGTGAGCATCATCAAAGGGATCGTACAGGGTTGCAAAATTGCTGGTTGTGCTTTATTGGGTGGAGAAACTGCGGAGATGCCCGGTTTTTATAATGATGGAGAATATGATTTAGCTGGTTTTGCAGTAGGAATAGTAGATAGAAAAAAACTTATTTCGGGAAATAATATTGTTTCAGGCGATACGGTGATCGGATTGGCTTCTTCTGGTCTTCATAGTAATGGTTTTTCATTGGTGAGAAAAATCTTTCTGGCAGAAGGAGAAAGCAATCTTACTAAAGATGTACCATTTTTGAATGTGAGTTTGGGGGAAGAGCTTCTTAAGCCTACCAGAATATATATACCGACAATTTTAGCCTTATTAGAAGAATTCAAAATTAAAGGTATTGCCCATATTACCGGGGGTGGTTTTCTCGATAATATTCCTCGCATACTGCCTGAAAATACGGCCGTTAGTATAAATAAGGATAGCTGGCCTGTCTTACCTATTTTTAAATTAATTGAAAAGAAGGGGAATGTTGGTATCTCAGAGATGTTCCACACTTTTAATATGGGAATAGGATTAGTCATAATAGTAGAAAAAACCGATGAAAAAGTTGTTTTGGAGAGATTGCATCAATTGAATGAATATGCTTATAAAATAGGCAGGGTAATAGTAAAGACTGAAGCAAATGAGTCTATCTACATTAAATAAAATAAATGAATTGACCACCCAGAAACTGAATTGCTAACCGAAATTTGTATGAATATAGATACAATTTATAATTTAAATAAATATTTATAGAATTAAATGGAAAAGAAGATAATGGATATGATTAATATTGCAGTTTTAGTATCCGGTAGAGGAACCAATTTACAGGCGATTATTAATGTTATAAATAGAGGTGGTATTGATGGAAAGATAAGAATAGTGCTCAGTGATAATCCTGAGGCTTATGCTTTAAAGCGGGCGCAAAGAAATGGCATTAAAACCAAAGTTGTTCATTATAAAGAGTATCGCAGCAAAGATGAATATGAACAGGAAATTATGAAATATATTGATAATTACAGGATAGATCTTATTGTTCTGGCTGGATATATGCGTATATTAAGTCCTAATTTTATAAAAAAATACCCCTATCGTATTATAAATATTCATCCTGCTCTGTTACCCTCTTTCCCTGGTCTTAATGCCCAGAGGCAAGCCATAGAGTATGGGGTTAAAATAAGTGGATGTACGGTACACTTTGTAGATGAAGGAGTAGATAGCGGACCAATAATTTTACAAAAAGCGGTAGAAGTAAAAGATTCTGATGATGAAAAATCCCTTTCTAGAAGAATACTAAAATACGAGCACAGGCTTCTGCCCAGAGCCATTCAGTTATTTGCTCAAAATAAAATTCAGATAATTAATAAGACCAGAGTGCATATTAAAAAATAATTATTAAGGCATCGTCTTGAAAAGTTTCTATAGCTTAGCTAGTAAATGCTAAAAAAGGAGAAAAAAATGAAAATAGTAATATTAGATGGATATACTTTAAACCCAGGTGATCTAAATTGGCAGGGATTTAAAAAATTCGGAGACCTTACCATATACGATCGTACCTCATTAACAGATGAGGATGAGATTATCTCCCGCATTAGTGATGCTGAGATAGTTTTCACCAATAAGACCCCCATAAAAGCAAATACTATAAACTCCTGCCCTAATATAAAATTCATAGGAGTACTTGCTACCGGATATGATGTTGTTGATATAGATGTAGCCAGAGGAAAGGGTATCCCTGTCACCAATATCCCCACCTATGGCACCTCATCTGTAGGACAATTTGCCATCGCCCTGCTTTTAGAGATATGTCACCACATAGGGCATCACAATCAGGCTGTTCATGATGGACGATGGGAATCAAGTCCCGACTGGTGTTTCTGGGACTATCCTTTAATTGAGCTGGATGGAAAGAGTATGGGTATTATTGGTTTTGGAAGAATCGGACAGAATACCGGTACTATTGCCAGAGCCTTAGGGATGAAAGTCCTGGCCAATGATGCTATTCAGAATGATATCGGAAGAGAGATAGCTACCTATGTGGAACTGGACGAATTATTCCATAAATCTGATATCATAGCCTTACATTGTCCCCTGCTTCCTTCAACTCGAGGTATCATAAACAAAGAGAACATCTCTAAAATGAAAGATGGTGTGATAATCATCAATAATAGCCGTGGCCCTCTTATAGTGGAACAGGACCTGTCAGATGCCTTAAATATTGGCAAAGTTTATGCTGCTGGGATAGATGTGGTAAGCAGTGAACCAATTAAAGGAGACAATCCGCTACTGAAAGCAAAAAACTGTATTATCACCCCACATATCTCCTGGGCCCCTAAAGAAAGTCGAAAGAGGCTGCTCGATATAGCAGTAGATAATTTAGCCCATTTTGTAAAAGGCTCACCTATTAATGTAGTAAATAAGTAATAAAACTATTATAATTTAATTGACTTTATATAATATAAAAAAAGAGTTTGAAATATGAAAATAGTTATTGCCCCTGATTCTTTTAAAGGTAGTCTGAGTGCAGCAGAGGTTTCTGAAGCAATAGCGTATGGGGTAAGAGGTGTTTATCCCTATGCCATAGTAGAGAAGGTACCTATGGCTGATGGGGGAGAAGGTACTGTGGAGTGTTTAGTAAATGCCACTCAGGGTAAAATATATGAGCGTGAAGTATTAGGACCTCTTGCCGAGCCGATAGTGGCAACGTTTGGCATTTTGGGTAATCAACATACTGCAGTTATAGAAATGGCTGCTGCCTCAGGACTTCCCCTGGTTCCTTTGGAGAAAAAAAATCCTTTAATTACTACAACTTATGGTACCGGTCAGTTAATTGAGTCTGCACTTGATTACAGATGTCAAGAGATAATTATTGGTATTGGAGGAAGTGCAACTAATGATGGAGGGGCAGGGATGGTACAGGCTTTAGGAGTACATTTACTCGATGAAAACGAGAAGGAAATAGGATTTGGGGGGACACAACTATCCCATTTAAATCGAATAGATATTTCTGAAATTGATAAACGGATTAGGGATGTATCCTTTCTGGTTGCCTCAGATGTACAGAACCCTTTATGTGGACCTACCGGCGCTTCAAACGTATATGGTCCCCAAAAAGGTGCTACCAAAGAGATGGTTAAGATACTCGATGATGCTCTGTCGCATTTTGCCGATATTATAAAACGTGACCTGGGCAAAGATATTAAAGATATTCCGGGAGCTGGTGCTGCAGGTGGGTTGGGAGCCGGGTTGATGGCTTTTTTAGATGCTGAGCTCAAGCCTGGTATAGATATCGTGATAGAAACAGTTAAACTAGAGCAAAAATTAAAAGATGCCGATCTGGTTATCACCGGCGAAGGAGAAATCAATGCCTCTACGATATATGGTAAAACACCTATTGGAGTAGCCAGAGTAGCAAAAAAATATAACATACCAGTAGTATCAATCAGCGCATTAATTGATAATTCTGGATGGATAGTCAAAGAACATGGGATAGATTATCTAATTAAACCGGAAAACCCACCTCTTTCTATGGAATTTTCTAAGTTTAAAAAGATAGAAATATTATCAAAAACAGTCAAAGACTTTTTAGATAAATATGATAGAACTATTTCAGCAAACAGAGAATAGTATTTAAAAATTGTATATAATTGAGGATTGGTTATTTAGAAAAATTAAAGAATATAGTGGTTTAGCCCATTAAGAAGGAGTTGATCAACTCCAAACTTTTTAATCAATAAACCGTTTTTGTAAAATTAGGATTTGATCCTTTGTGGGCTGCTATGATGGTTTGCATTAATTTACAAATGGCCTTTCAAACACCACCTATGGCTATGTCAATTTTTGTCTGCAGGGGTACAGCGCCTCCTGAATTAGGAGTAACAATGGATGATATTATTAAAGGAGTCATTCCTTTTATAGTATTAATAATATTTTGCTTGGTACTCTGTACCATATTCCCTCAAATCATTACCTGGTTGCCAGAAAAGATGATTGGTTAATATAATTGAATTAAAGAAATCTAATCAATTATAAAGGGATACACAATTAATAAAATACGGGTTTGTTATAGACCCATATTTTTACTTAAAATTTTTAGTTTTCTATAAAAAATAATCTTATCTATTTTTTAAGGTACTACTTATTCTCTTACTCAGTTTCAGTATCTACTAAAAGTGCTTCCATTAATTGGCCATGGTCGTAAGGTTTTAATTTTTTTTGCAGAGGTTTAATCAGATCTTCCAGATACTTGCTGGGGGATAGACCATTTCTTACTATGCTATTGTAAAAAACTAACATAATTAATTGACTTTGTGACAACCCTGCTTTACTTGCCATAAAAGCTATTGATGCACGTTTGGTAAGAGCAGGGGAGCCATTGATATCAATAACATATAAGTTGCCAAGTTGGTCCTTTTTAATATCTATACGAATGATGTCATTAGCTTTGACAGCCTGAAAACTTTTTACCGATATATCAATCAATGAATAAAATAAGGCATTCCTCTCGTTAACAATATTAAACTGATTGTACATTCTATATTCTTTATTTTTTGTTTCAGTATAACGAATTCCCCAATTTTCAGGAAAAGAGATAATAGGTAAGATATACATTTTTTCACCCGATAAAACCCCAACGGTAAATTCCTGTCCGGATAGGTATTGTTCAATTATTATTTTTTCTGGCCCTAAGGTTCTTCTTAAATATTCTATTATGTACCTCAATTCATCAATATTATGTATAACTGATTTCGAAGTTATACCTATACTATCTCCTCCGCCAGCAGGTTTAACCATTAACGGATATCCAATGTGCTCTATTTCATGTAATAATTGTTTCCTTCGAAAACGATTCTTGAGATTAAACACAAAATATTTGGGAATAGAAATATTATATTTCTTTAATTTTTGATAAGTATAGTCTTTGTTTCGGCATATTTCCATACTTTCAATACTGGAATGACTGTAAGGAATATTATGAGCTTTTAACTGTTTCCTGATACGGGAAGCCCCCAAGCCATTATATAAAGTATAGGGGTAATTTTTATAGCCTTCAGCTAAAACAAAAGAAAAATCAATAGGATAATTGTCAATAACAAATTTATCTAATTGTTCGGGATGGTAAAGGTCGAGTGATAAAATATTATAATTTGTTTTCAGCAATGCTTCTTTTATATCCTTTACATCATCATCCAGGGTACATTCTCTGAATAAGCCAGTTTTTTGTTTTTTATTTACCTGATTATAGATAAACAAAATATTTTTTGACATATGCTCTCTCCTTCCAAAAATTTTAAAGAACAAAATTAAGAATTGTTAAGGAAATAAAAGAAAGGCAGGGTGAAAGAAACTAAACGAAGCAATATGGCCAGCAATAAGAGGATAATCGATAAACAGGATACATTAGAGAAAAAATATTTTTTAATAAATTATTATTCTTGTTAGATATTATAAAAATTATCTTATTCAAACCAAATCCTTTATTAAATTTATATTTTTTTCAATTAACCTTATTGTTGTATCAGATATTATACCATATATTTTGTGAAGCTCTCAACAAATACAATATTTAAACATTTAGCTAGATAGAATAGAAATTTATTTTTTCCAGAATTCAGGAATAAGAAGGATTAGGACAGTATCAATCTCCAATCGTCCTAAAAGCATACAAAAACTTAAAAATAGTTTTCCTGCAGAGGGAAGAAAAGCAAAGTTTTGAGTGGGTCCAACCAGTCCTAATCCCGGCCCAACATTTCCTAAAGTCGTTGCTACCGAAGTCATAGCACTTATCATATCTAATCCCAAAGCAGCCATAACAAGAGAACCTAAGATAAATATCATTATATACAATAAGAAAAAAGAGGTAACAGTGCTCACTGCCTCATCAGAGATTCTTTTCTCACCGATATAGATTGGAGTGATGGCATGTGGATGAAGGATTTTTTGAAACTCCCGACCTACTTTTTTTATTAAAATAAGAATGCGAATACTTTTTATACCGCCACCAGTAGAGCCAGCGCAACCTCCTATAAACATTAAAATTATCAGAATACTTTTGGATAATGCAGGCCATTGGTCAAAATCAATGGTGACAAAACCAGTTGTGGTCACGATAGAAACCACTTGAAAGGAAGCATAACGGAGTGCAGTTAATATTGATTTATATATATAGATGTGTAATTGAGTAGCAATAATTAGAATGGAAATGAAAACTAAACCAATATAAAAAATAAATTCTCTATCTTTAAACAGGCTTTTTATATCACCGTGAAGTACCTTATAGAGCAGAGTAAAATTTGTACCAGCTATTAACATAAAAAAAGTAATTATTACCTCAAAAGTGAGATTATTATAATGACCAACGCTTAGATTTTTTGAAGAAAAACCCCCGGTAGCCATAGTGCCAAACATATGTATAATCGCATCATATAAAGACATTCCAGTAAAATAAAGACAGGCAATCTGAAGAGCAGAAATGGTAATATAAACCAGGTATAATATCTTTGCTGTTTCTGCAATACGGGGTTTTAATTTGTCTGGTTCTGGGCCGGGGACTTCTGATTTGAATAATTGCATACCCCCTACTCCCAATGTGGGTAAAATGGCTACTACCAGCATGATAATTCCCATTCCTCCCATCCATTGTATTTGATTTCGCCAAAAAAGTATGGAAAGGGGATTATCTTCAATAGATTGAAGAACTGTCGCTCCAGTAGTGGTAAAACCTGACATTGATTCAAAATAAGCATCTATAAAATTGTTTAATGCACCACTAAAAAGGAAGGGAAAAGTACCAAATGCAGCTGCTATAATCCATCCCAGTGTAACAATGGCAAAACCTTCTTTTCTGCCTATCCCACCTTCACTTTTAAAGGTGAAACGTAAGAACAATCCAGAAAGAATGGTAATTATTATTGAAGATAAAAGAGCATAAATTGCCCTTTCTTCCTGGTAATAAAAAGCATAAGAAAGAGGAAATATCATGCTTAAGCCTAGAAAGGATAATAGTATACCAAGTGTATGTAAAACAACGTTATAATTCAATGAATTAAACTCCACTTTACATAAAAAGATGTTCTATCTTTTTTATTTCTGTTGTTTTGGTGAACAGGATAACTTTATCACCCTCAATGATAATATCATCACCACCGGGAATAATGACTTCATCGTCTCTAATTATGGCACCAATAATAGAATTATTGGGTAAATTGGTTAATTTTAAAGGTTTATTGATAATTTTACTATCTTTTTTGGCAATCAGCTCTGCTACTTCTAATTCTCCTTCTTTGAGAAGTGTTAGAGCGATAAGATCGCCACTTTTCAAGAAACGAAGTATGGCAGAAGCGGTAGTTAAACGAGGGTTGACAATCGCATCGATACCGATTTTCTCTAAAATAGGGATATAATTAATCCTGCTGATTTTGGCTATGACTTTTTTTGTCCCAAAATGCTTAGCAAGCAGTGAAACCAGTAAATTATCTTCATCATAACCAGTAACAGCTACAAAACCGTCAGTCTTTTCAATACCTTCTTCTTTGAGAAGTTCTGTGTTGGTACCATCTCCATTTATAACTAGAGTTTGAGGTAATAATTCTGATATCGTTTCGCTTTTTTGCTTATTTATTTCAATCAGTTTTGTTTTTATACCTATTTTATTCAAAAGAGAGGCAACCTGAATACCAATGTTGCTTCCACCAAAAATGAGAACATTTTGTAAAGGACCATTTTTTTTATCACATAATAGCTCTAAATCTGAATAGCTTTCTTTCTTGATTAGAAAATATATTTTATCTCCTACCATAATTTTGTCATTACCGGTAGGAATTATCAGATTATTTTCTCTAAATATGGCAACCATTAGGGCGTGTTGCCCAAAACTTATTTCCTTTAATTTTTTATTGGCAAAATTAGAATCTTCTACAATTTTTAAACCAAACAAAGAAATTTTTCCCTCAGCAAAATCATAAACTTCACAGATGTTGGAAGGGGTTTTCAATAGTCTTACTATTTCTTTGGCAGTTGCTTTTTCGGGATTAATAACATAATCAATTCCTAATTTTTCCTTGGAAATTGAATTTGCATACATATATTCAGAGTTTCTGATACGGGCGATAGTTTTAGCAACATTGAACTGTTTCGCAGTCATACAGGCAATCATATTGACCTCATCATTTCTGGTTACTGCAATTAGCATGTCTGCTTCTTTTATACCAGCCTGTTCCAGAATCCTGACACTGGCGCCATTTCCCACAATGGTCATAATATCCAGATTGCTATCTATATCTTCCCTAATATCCTCTCGCTTGTCTATGATTGTTATATCATGATTTTCCCTTGAGAGCGTCTGGGCAATTTGAAGACCTACTTTTCCTGCTCCAATGATAATAATTTTCAAAAGTTCCTCCTAAAAAAGCCATAGCTTTTTAAAACTATAGTTTTAATAAAAAACAAATTGTTTATAATGCACTCATTTGCCTTGGGAATTGTATACCCTTTTATAGCTTTTGTCAAACGTTGCATTGAGTGTAAATAATTATAATTGGTAAGAGTATCTGTATGGTTTTTGGCCAACTAGTCTTACGCGTTGCTAAAGAGGAAGGGATATTGTTTGTTACAGGAAAAATGCTATTATATAAACAGTTAATAGAAAGGATTTTTTAGGTTTTGGAGTGAATAAGAGTAGAAAAAAAAATAGATTACTTTTAATTAACCCCTGGATATACGACTTCACAGCATATGATTTTTGGTCCAAACCGTTGGGCATACTATATGTTGCAGCTATCTTAAGAAAGAAAGGTTTTGATATAGATTTTATAGACTGTATGGATCGTTTAGATACAAGCTTATTTAAAAAAACAGGTAATATTCCTACCAAAAAAAATAAAGATGGAAGTGGTTCTTTTCATAAAGAAAAGGTAACTAAGCCGGAATCCTTAAAACACATTCCCCGGAATTATTGTCGTTATGGTATTGGGGAGGCAGTTTTTGAAGAAAAGATACAACAATTCCCCAAACCAGATGTTGTTTTAATAACCTCTATAATGACTTATTGGTATCCTGGTGTCTTTAGAGTTATTGCACTGATAAAAAAGTATTATCCTGATTGTCCTGTCATCCTGGGAGGAATATATGCTACACTATGTACTGATCATGCCGCTAATTTTTCCGGAGCTGATTATATTCTTAAAAATTCCCAGTTAAATCAATTAATACCGTTACTACAAGGTTTGACAGATAATTCTAATAATCTAAATGATTTGAAAAATAATCATTTTCATAATTTAAATTGCTTTCCTTATCCAGCATGGGATTTATATAATGCACTAGATTATATCTGTCTGATAACTTCAAGGGGTTGCACTTTTAGATGTACTTATTGTGCTTCTCATATCCTTAATTCTAAGTTGGAATTTCGTAATCCAGAACAAGTTGCCGAAGAGATAGCTTACTGGAAAGAATTAAAAGGAATTGATAAATTTGTTTTTTATGATGATGCCTTATTGGTTAATTCAGAAAATCATATCATTCCTTTCTTAAATGAAATTAAAAAAAAGAATTTAAATATTAATTTCTACACACCTAATGCTTTACATGTCAGATATATTACTCAACCAGTGGCTAAATTAATGCTTGAATGCGGGTTCGAAAAGATATGGTTAGGATTTGAAACGGCTGATTCAGAATTGCAGAGGAAAACAGGAAATAAAGTAAATAACGCTTCTTTCACAAAGGCAGTTAAGAATTTATTAAAGGAAGGGTTTCCCCCGGAAAAGATTCGGGCTTATCTTTTAATTGGCCTACCAGATGAGAGTTTGCAAAGTATAATTGAGTCCATTAAAGTTGTAATGGATAATGGTATTAAACCATATCTGGCAAAATATTCACCTATTCCAGGAACAAAAATGTGGAAAGAAATTGTGAGAGAATATAAATGGAAAGAACCCGTTGATCCCTTGTGGCATAATGATGCTTTGATGCCTTATTGTTCACCATATATAAATGTAGAGCAATATCAACAGATAAAGATGATAATACAGAATTTTAAATTATGATTAACAAAAAACTCAAAGAGTAATCTAATTGTCATTTATCAATTAAATTTGTTATAATAATAAAAGAAGAAGAAATTTTTATTGGAAGACAAGGCTTTGTACTTCAATAGTAATTAAAAGGAGGTGTGTGAGAGGTCAAGATTTTTTGCACCAAGAAGTATATATACAAAATAAAAGTAATAAAAGGCGAATTAGCAACCATATTTACAATGATGGAAGAATAGATGTTGGTATATATAGATATAGGTATAGGAGGCTTAAGATGGAACTGTTAAAAGTTTCTTCAAAATCAAATCCAAAAGCAGTTGCTGGTGCATTGGCTGGAGTCATTAGAGAAAAAGGAAAGGTTGAGTTACAAGCAATAGGTGCAGGGGCTGTGAATCAGGCAATTAAGGCTATTGCCATAGCGAGAGGATATACAGCAACAAGTGGTGTCGATTTAGTTTGCATTCCTGCTTTCGTAGATGTTGAAATTAACGGCGATGAGAGAACCGCGATTAAATTTTTCGTTACTCCCATTGGATAAAATGATTTTTTTAACACTGAATATGGGGAGTCATTTTACATCATTATTTAAGGAGTAATTACTATGCAAGAAAATGAAACAGAAGCAAAAAAGCTGAAAAAAGAAGTCAAGAAAAAAGATAAAGATATGTCATTGGTTGAAAAAGTTGTAAAAGAAGAGGAACTGCCTCTACAGGTAAAAGAGAATTCAGGAAAAAAAGAAAAAATTCTTAAAAATACCTTAGGAGAGATTAACATTTCTCCTGAAGTATTAGCTGCTATTGTTAGTAGAATTGTGAACGGTATTTCCGGTGTAGCCGGTTTATTTGCCCAATCTAAGAGTGGAATTGGAACTCTACTTGGTGTAAAAGAGATAGAAGAAGGAATCAAGGTTGATTTGATAGAGGGTAAATCACTATCAACCTATATTTCCGTGATTGTTGACTATGGCTCAGTAATAATAGATTTAGCCAAAAAAATTCAGTCTGTGGTAAAAAGCGAAGTAGAGGAAAAAACAGGACTTTTTGTAAAATCCATTGATGTAAATGTTATGGGAATTCAGATGCCCGGTAAAGATAAGGAAAGTAAAGTCAAAACAGGTAATAATTAAAAATATACATAAAAAACAGGTCTGTAAATTATTAAAAAGACAGACCTGTTTTATTTGAAGTAAAATATTATTGCTTTATTTATTAACTCTTTCTTTTAATTCTTTCCCAGGTTTAAAAAATGGAACAGTTGCTTTCGGTAAAGGAATATTTTTACCTGTTCTTGGATTGCGTGCAGTTCTGGCTGCTCTTTCTCTAACACCAAAAGTTCCAAAACCAACTAAACGTACAGACTCTTTTCTGACTAATGCCTCAGCAATGTTTTCAAGTATGCATTCCACAGCTGCTTTGGCATGAGCTTTGGTTACTCCTCTGTCATATGATACTTTATCAATTAATTCACTTTTATTCAAAATATTACACCTCCTTTCTACTATACGATAAATAAAAATTCTTTCTAATTCAGTGTCAGGTACATTTTAAATAGTTTACCATATGAATCATATTATCCTAAGAATATTAAAAATAAAGGCTTTTGTCAATTATTTTTGTATTTTAATCACAAAAACCAATTTTTTTATAAATGGGTTAATAATTTGTTCAATCTTCAAATTGTTCTAAAATTTTAGTGTATAATTTGAACTTAATGAGTAAATAAAACAATAGGTGTTTTGACTATAAAAGTATTAATTTTATAATATATCAAAAATAGGAATATATATAGAGTTATGCTATAATAATGGTGAATTCAATTCACTTTTATGTAACAAAAAATAATTTTTTTGAGGGCGGTGATAGAAAAAGAGATATTATTTTACTAGGAAGGTTAAGATACATTAACTTTCTATTTTGAAAACAATAGTATAAATTAGATAGTAGTATAGTTTAGAGATATTTTAACAAAAAGAGATATTTCTAACTATCGATTATTTTAAGATAATATAAGATTATCAGGAAGGAGCAAAAATATGAATTTATTAAGACTGGGAAAAAATAAGGATAGATTGAAAAACGGGCATATTTCCTCTTTTTCATATCCTGCTATACTAATCTTAGTGTTAATTATGATGGTATTGTTAGTAACTACTGCTAATGCTCAGGAAGATATGAAAAAGAGTATACAGGTCATTAATCCTAGACCAGATTTTGCCTTATCCCTGAGATTAGACAAGGGGACTGGAGCTACTTATGCTCCTGGCGAGAATGTACGAGTTTATTTTCGTTCTACCAGGAAGGCTTATGTCACCATCTTTAGTTACGATAGCTATGGTAATATTACCCTCTTATTTCCCAACCAATATCAAAAGGATAACCTTGTTGAGGCTAATAAACAATACAATATAGAAGGAATAATAGATCAGGCTACCCGACCTGGTTTAGAATATATTCAGGGATTTGCTACTGCTGAACAGGTAATCATCTCAAGGGAATTAGAAAGGATAATTGAAAGAAATTTGTTCCCCAAGCTTGATGAAGGAATGGCAAGATTTACTCAAAGAATCAAAGGTATTTTAACAGGATTGCCTTCCCAAAGGTGGGTTTCCAGTGAAGTATTGCATTACCAGGTTATAGGAAAAAGTGAAGATACGGGAGGATTACGTCTGGATTCAAGTCCAGCGGGTGCTGAAGTTTATTTAAATGACCGTTATGCTGGTAAGACTCCCTTGGATATGGATCAGATAAGTGTTGGTGAATATCTGGCTCGAGTGGAATTACCCGGTTATCAAACCTGGACTAGAACTGTTAATATTAATCCCAACAGAACCACTTTCCTTCATGCCGAACTGCTCAGTGTACAGCGTTATGGCTCTATTTCCATTCGATGTAATGAGGATAATGCCCGTATCTATCTGGATGATCAATATAAAGGGTTAACAGAAAAAAATAGAAATGTTCTTCTAGAGCAGGTTAGAGAGGGCTTTCACGATGTTAGAATTGTTTTGAGTGGATACCTTGATTGGTTGCAAAAAATAGAAATAAGACCCAATCAGCGAGTCCAATTAACGGTTAATTTAGATAGAATAACGAGAACAGGTAGTATAGATATTATCTGTGATGTTGATAATGCCCGTATCTATCTAGATGATAAATATCAGAGAAGCACATCACTCAACAGAAGTGTGACTATTAGCAATATTCGAGAAGGTAACTATGAATTAAGAATTACCAAAGATGGTTATCAAGATTATGTTACTATGGTAAGCATATACCCTGATCAAACATACCGTCTAAACGTAACGATGAGACCAGTACAAAGAGAGGGAGCTATTTCTGTAAATTGCAATGAGAGTAATGCCAGAATATTTATAAATGGGAGCCAGAAGGTCACCACAACTGCTAATCAATCAAAACTTCTTACCGGGTTAAAAGAAGGCAGGTATGAGGTTACCTTAATCAAAGAAGGATATCATACCTGGATTGATGAAATCTGGGTTTATTCCGGAGAAACAACTTCTATTTATGCAAATATGATCAAAATAGTGAATTAAGCTTAATATAAACTATTTTCTGAGAATAAGAATAAGGGTTAGCTGTAATATAAGAGATAATAAAGAAAAGATATATTTTTTAAAGAGGTTTATTTAAAATGGCTAATATAGAATTAAAAAGGCAAATAGGTAAGTTACGCGAAGAAATGCCAGGTGTGATAAAAGAAGGATTCGATAGATTAAGTGAACAAGTACTAAAAGAGGGCGCTTTAAGTTTGAAAACTAAAGAACTTATAACTTTGGCTTTAGGAATTTCAGCACTTTGTGAGTATTGTATTAGATTGCACACCCCACTTGCTGTTAAGGCGGGTGCCAATAGAGCAGAAATTTTGGAAGCAGCTGGAATAGCAATAATGATGAAAGGTGGTCCAGCAGTTACCTATATTGCTACAGAATTATTACCAATATTGGATGAATTGAAAGTAAAATAAATAATCCGGTTCGTTTAATAAATAAACCAATTTCGGCTATCAAATTGATGAAATTTTAAAAAATGCAGTAGGTATAAAGCAGATTAGGTTTTCCTAATCTGCTTTTAGTAATTTAGAAATAAGTGGATTTGGTGGCAATTTGATATTTTTATTATGGTGGTAAAAAAGATATGAAGAAATTTTTATTGGGCTTGTTTTTATTTTTTATTGTTATTGTTACTGTAATGATTGCCTGGGGAATAATAGCATCCCCCCAATATAGTTTAAAACAGTTGAAAAAGGCAATTTCCAGAAATGACCTTCAGGCTTATGACAAGTATGTAGATTTGGACAGGACAGTGGACTATGCTATTGATCAAATCTGGCAGTATTTTACTGGTACAACATCAGAAAATAAAAAAAATCCCTGGCAAGAAATAGGTAACGAAATTGGATATAGTCTGCTTTCTGTTGCAAAACCTAATTTAAAAGAGGTTATTAAAAAAGAGGTCTATAGTTATATCACTACTGGTGATTTAGGAAGAAGGAACACAAAGGGGGAGGATAGATTATCTTCCCTGCTTTTTAAAAAGGTAACCGAAAAGATAAATCCAGAAGACTGGGAATTTAAATCAATTAATTATGTGAAAAGAAAAGAAGGCATGGCCTTCCTGGGCTTAACCTACTATGATCAAGCTAAAGATGCAAATTTTATAGTTGAAGTAAAAATGAGAAATATGAAGGGTTACTGGCAGATTATTGAAATCACCAATATCACCCAATTGCTCAATATATTTTATAATATCGAAATCTCATAAAATCCTAACATTATATTGTTGATTTAAAGTTTTTAGTTAATTGTTTTTGGTTTTTATTAAAAAATACAAATACAAAAATTGTGGTGACAGATGGAAGAGATTACCATTCATTGCTTTTGATTAAACAAGCTTTTCATTATATTTACGATATGCCCATTGTTGAGCCCAAAAAGCACAACGAATTTAAGGTACACTTTTATAAAAGTTTTAGAAAAGAGAGGTAAGTTCTATATGAATATCATAGAAATAAAAAAAATCCTTGGGGAAGAATCTGATTACCTGCTCAAACATAAATGTCAGACAATTTCAAAAGATTTGTTACATTTGCCTGAACCAGATTTTGTGGAGAATATTTTTAATATATCAGACCGTTCATTACAGGTGAGGCAAAATCTAAAGACATTATTCAATTATGGTCGACTAAAAGGAACTGGATATCTTTCAATTTTACCGGTAGATCAGGGTATAGAGCACTCTGCCGGTGCTTCTTTTGCTCCCAATCCTATCTATTTTGATCCGGAAAATATAGTAAAGTTAGCCTTAGAGGGTGGTTGTAATGCGATTGCCTCAACCTTAGGTGTTTTAGGTATTATTTCCAGAAAATATGCTGATAGGATACCTTTTATTGTCAAATTAAATCATAATGAATTACTTTCTTATCCAAACCACTATGACCAGAGAATGTTTGCCACTGTAGAGCAGGCTTATGATATGGGAGCCCTGGGAGTGGGCGCCACTATTTATTTTGGTTCTGAGGAGTCGCGACGGCAGATAGAGGAAGTATCTTTAGCCTTCAGTTTAGCCCATCAGATGGGGATGTTTACTGTATTGTGGTGCTACCTCAGGAATGAAGCCTTTAAAAAAGAAGGAATTGATTATCATACTTCTGCGGATTTAACAGGTCAGGCCAACCATTTAGGTGCTACTATCGAAGCGGATCTGATTAAACAGAAACAACCGACCAATAATGGTGGTTATCTGGCGTTAAAATTTGGGCGAACCAGTCCTTTAGTCTATAAAAAATTAACTTCTGAACATCCCATTGATCTTACTCGCTATCAGGTGGTTAACTGCTATATGGGGAGAATCGGTTTAATTAATTCAGGCGGACCTTCTGGTGATAATGATTTACAGCAGGCAGTAAAAACAGCTGTTATTAATAAAAGAGCAGGTGGTATGGGTATTATTTCGGGAAGAAAAACATTTCAAAAACCGATGAAAGAAGGAATCGAGATATTCCACGCCATTCAGGATGTATATTTATGTCAGGAGATAGAAGTTGCCTGAAATCAGGACTTTTTTGCCAATTCTTTTAAAAGAGTACGAACTTCAATGTAAGAGTGAATATTGTATTTTGATTGAGAAATACCGGAACCTACTTTGATAGAATAAGCCCAATCCGGTAAATGAGAAAATATTTGTTCATCAGACCAATCATCACCGATTGCCATAATGAAGTCCCATTCTCTTTCTGATATCCACTGATAAGAAGTAATGCCTATGTTAATTCCTGCTGCCTTTATTTCGATAGCTTTTTCCCCATGGTTTATTTCTAAATTGAGATTAGAGGTCAGATAGGTAAGTGAATCCATCAGTTCCAAAGCTCGCCTGCGTCCAAAAGTTGCTTCTGTATTGACATAATGCCAGACCAATGAATATTCTTTTTCTTGAACAAAAGAACCTGGCGTTCGATTGCTGTATAATTCTAAGATAGGTTTAATCTCTTCTTTCCATTTTTTCTTTAAAGGTTCTATCGTTCTCCAATTACTGGAATCTTTTTTTAACCAGGCGCCATGTTCGGCAATTAAATCCACCGGAACATTTTTAAACCATTCTTCTATTATATATTTTTCTCTTCCGCTTACAATGACTATCTTATTTTTGTAATCCTGGCTCAGCAGTTGGATAGTATCAAGTACTTCCTGGGAAGGAATGGATTGTTTAAATTTTTGATGATAGGGAACAAGTGTACCATCATAATCTATTAAGAATAAACGTCGGGAACTTTGCTGATAATCCTTAATTATTCTTAATCTATTTTTAGGAGATAAATATTTAGCAGCAAGATTTTGTTGCTCACTTTTAACCTTAATCAAATTCTCTTTAAAATCATCTGCCCATTTTTTTACATCATAATTTTTTAAACGTCTTTGTAAGGTCAATACTTTTTTCTGTTGCTCTTGTTCCTCCATATTTAAGGCATATTTTAAAGCCCAGGATATCTGAGTTCTATTATTGGGATTAACGATGATTGCTTCACCCATTTCATTGCTAACTCCAGCCATTTCGCTTAAGATAAGTACTCCCAGAGCATCTTTTTTGGCAGCGATATATTCTTTTGCAATTAGATTCATGCCATCTTTAAGTGGAGTTACTAAAGCGATATCACTTATATAGTAAAGGGCTGTTAGTTCATGGAAAGGCAAAGAACGGTATAAATACCAGATAGGTGACCAGCCTATTTTTCCAAACTGTCCGTTAATATAACCTATCATCTCATCAACCTGTTCTTTTAACCGTTGATATTGGGTAACAGCCGTTCGGGAAGGAACCGCAACTAAAATCATTATCACTTTTTCCCAATACTCTGGATTATCTTCTAGGAAAGTAGAATACGCCTTCAATCTTTCTAAAATACCTTTGGTATAATCCAAACGGTCAACAGAAATAATGACCTTATAATTTTTTACTTTCTTGTTTATCTTCTTAATTTCTTGTTTTGTCTTAGATTGCTCGGAAGAGTTATAGAATCGCTCAAAATCAATTCCCATAGGGAAAGAATCTACTTTTACTATTCGGTTTTGATAATTGACAATACCCAATCTGTTTTCATATCCACGTAAACGGAGAATCGAATCAAGAAAGTTTCGAACATAGTCATAGGTATGAAAACCGATTAGATCAGACCCCATCACTCCTTCTAATATCTCATTTCTCCAGGGAAGTAAGCGGTAAATTTCGGAAGGAGGGAAAGGTATATGGAGGAAAAATCCTATAGTTAGTCCGGGCATCCTTTTTCTTAGTAGTGACGGAAGTAACATAAGATGATAGTCATGCACCCAGATGATATCATCTGGTCTGATTATATCGAGCATAGTATGACAGAAGATCTGGTTAACTTTTCGATAGGATTCCCATAAATGATTTTCGTATATTGTATATTGGGTAAAGCAGTGAAATAAAGACCAGATAGTTTTATTACAAAAACCATTGTAATAATCTTCTATATGGGTTTGGGATAAAAAGACCTGATAGAATCCCAATTTATTCATTTTTTTACATAAATCATCTTTTTCCTTGCTGTTAATCTGGTCCACAGTTATACCAGGCCAGCCTACCCACAAGAATTCATTTTCTTTTTGCAAAGAGGACATGCCGGTTGCCAGACCACCAACGCTCTGCTGAAAGGTCAATTTATCTTTGCTTTTTTTAATGGTAACGGGAAGACGATTAGAAACTATAATTATACGGGACATTATAAAGATTCCTTATATAAAATATAAATATTTTCTGAATGGATTTTTGTTACCCACTTCCTTATTCTATCATAGTTTTCATTTAAATTGTAACAGAGCTACTCTTCTAATTAAAGTTATTTAATTTTAACTGAATAACCGTTTCGGCATACTCCTTGAATTGCAGATAAAAGCAAGGGAAAAACAAAGGGCAAATTACAAATAAGTTTTTAGTAGCGTATCAAAAAAAGCCAGGTATACGGTGTTTGCCACCAACTTGCACAAGGTTATGATTTATGATAGTATAAAAACCAAAGTAGTAAAAATGATAGTTTATTAATTCTACCGATAATCCCAAGCAAGAATGATTCCTGCCTAGAAATTTCTCCAGAAGAAAGGAGGGAAGTCACCAAAATAATCATAACATTATTATTATAGATTTAATTTAAAAAGGAGGTTATATACCTTGAAGAAATTTAATTTTATTGTAATAGCAGTTTGTATATTGTTGTTGTTTGGTGTTACTAATGCTTTTGGACAGAGTGTCACGGTGATGGCAGTATGGACTGGAGCCGAAGCTGACGCTTTTCTCAAAATGGTGGAACCTTTTGAAAAAGAGACCGGTATCAAAGTTGAATTTACCGGTACCCGGGATTTACCGGCTATTCTAACCACCAGAGTAGAAGCAGGCAATCCGCCTGATGTTTCTGTTATGCCTAATCCAGGACAGATGCAGGAATTTGCCAGGGATGGCAAATTAATTGATCTCTCTACTTTTATGAATATGGATGCTCTAAAATCCGATTATTCAGATGCCTGGTTAGAGTTAGGCTCATATCAGGGTAAGATATATTCCATATTCATTTCAGCAGACTTAAAGAGCCTGGTCTGGTATAATCCCAAAGCATTTGCTGCTGCTGGCTATACTATACCTACCACCTGGGATGAACTTATGACACTTTCTGATAAAATGATTGCCGATGGACATACGCCCTGGGCAATTGGTTTAGAATCAGGGGCTGCTAGCGGATGGCCAGGCACGGACTGGATTGAGGATATTATGCTTCGTATTGCTCCTCCGGAGACTTATGATGCCTGGGTTGAACACAAAATTGCCTGGACTAATGAAGTAGTTAAGGAAGCCTTTGAAATCTTTGGAGGGATAGCTCGAAGTGATAAGTATGTCTATGGTGGTCCCAATGCAGTTCTGACTATACCTTTTGGGGACTCTCCTGACGCTTTGTTTACCGAACCTCCCAAGGCTTATATGCATCGTCAGGCTACCTTTATTAAGAGCTTTATAGAAGAACATTTTCCAAATTTAGTAGCAGGTAAAGACTTTGATTTCTTCCCCTTCCCGCCCATTAAAAAAGAATTTGGCAATCCCGCCTTGGGTGCAGCAGATATGCTTTCTATGTTTAACGACACACCAGAAGCCAGAGCTTTTATGAAATATATAGCATCCGCCCCTGCACAGGAAATCTGGGTTGGTGAATTGGGAAAACTGGCACCTAACCAGAAAGTGAACCCCAGTGTCTATCCTGATGATATCACTCGGAAAGCTGCCCAGTTTTTGGGAGAAGCATCTGTATTTCGTTTTGATGGTTCTGACCTGATGCCCGCCGCAGTAGGTTCTGGTTCATTCTGGACCGGTATAATGGATTATGTCAGTGGAGAATCTTTACAAAATGTATTATTACAGATTGAAACAAGTGCATTAGATGCCTATAGACAATAGTTGTAAGATAAAACTTTTACCAATAAAATGAAATGAATAGTAATTTAATAGTTAGCTGGTTTGTTTTATATAAACCAGCTAACTATTAATTTGTTTCCTCTTAAAAGCCACTTTCTTATAAAGTGGAATGATTAAACAGGAGAAAGTGCACTTAAAAAAGTTTAGATAAGGAGATGGACTATCATGCGAACGAAATGGTTTACCCCCTGGTTTTATGTCATTCCTGCTTTAGCAACTTTGGTCTTTTTTTTAATCTATCCTTCAATTAATACACTTATTATTTCTTTTTTTGGTCCACAATCAAAAGAGTTTGTTGGTTTTTCTAATTACATTTATTGTTTTACCAATGAAACGATGCTATCAGCATTCCGAAATAATCTACTATGGGTAGCTATCTTTGTCCCTTTTACAGTTTTTTTAGGATTGATACTGGCGGTGATGCTGGATAGAGTCCATTACGAATCATTGATAAAATCTATAATATTTATGCCTATGGCTATCTCATTTGTGGGGGCAGGGGTTATCTGGAAATTTGTATATTCCTACAGACCGATAGGAAGCGGACAAATTGGTATTCTCAATGCTTTTTTATCTTATATAGGAGTTCAGCCCATACCCTGGTTAATTGAGCGACCCTGGTTGAATAATATCTGTTTAATAATAGTTGGGATTTGGATCTGGACCGGTTTTTGTTTGGTGGTTCTTTCTGCCAGTTACAAAGGAATTCCCAGAGAATTATTGGAAGCAGCCAGAGTAGACGGTGCCAATGAGTACAGGATTTTCTGGAAGATTATTCTGCCTTTAATGAAACCAACTGTGGCAGTTATAGCTACCACCATGCTCATAAATGTTTTGAAGGTATTTGATATTGTCTATGTTATGACCAATGGTGGATTTTCCACTGAGGTCATTGCAAACAGAATGTATAAAGAGATGTTTCTATTCCGAAACTATGGAAGAGCTAGTGCAATAGCAATCCTGTTACTCCTCTTTATAATTCCTATGATTGTTATTAATGTGCAGCGTTTCAAGGAACAGGAGGCTACACGATGAAACCAAAATTCAGCCAATTCCTTTTAAATACACCTATGCATTTATTTATTATTCTGATAGCAATTATCTGGGTTTTCCCCACTGTTGGGCTGTTGATTACCTCCTTTCGTCCCTCCTCAGCAGTAGCTTCTTCAGGATGGTGGACAGTCTTAATGCATCCATTTAATTTTTCACAATATACCCTTGCCAATTATTATGAGGTTATTACCAAAATTGGGCTGGGTAGAACTTTCCTGAATACCCTTATCATAACTCTGCCTGCCTGTATTTTACCCATAATCATTGCCTCTTTTGCAGCATATGCTTTTGCCTGGATGGAATTCTGGGGAAGACGATTTTTCTTTATACTTTTTGTAGGACTACTGGTGGTACCTTTGCAGATGACCCTGATTCCCATTTTAAGGATATTTAACAAACTGGGGCTTTCCGGTTCATTTTTTGGAATCTGGCTTGCTCATGCCGGATATGGTCTTCCCCTGGTGATTTATCTGATGTACAACTATATATCCGGCTTACCCAGTGAAATATTTGAATCTTCTACAATTGATGGCGCTACCCCTTTCCAGATATTTAAAAGCATTGTCATCCCTTTATCAGTGCCGGCGATAGCCTCTATCGCTATCTTTCAGTTCATCTGGGTATGGAATGACCTGTTAGTTGCACTGGTTTATTTAGGAGGAACTCCCAATGTTGCTCCGTTAACAGTCAGAATCAGTGCTCTGGTAGGTTCCTATGGACAAAATTGGGAGTTGTTAACCGCTGCTGCTTTTGTCTCTATGGTATTACCACTAATAATATTTTTAAGTTTACAACGTTATTTTGTGAGAGGGATTTTGGCTGGTTCTGTAAAAGGATAATAAAAAGGTTTATAGTTTATGGTTTTTAGTTTTTAGTATAAAATATAAGAAATATTATTATTTTTTTCTTGCGAATATATATCTAAGTACCATTTTCTCATTACCCATCACTCATCACACACAACGGATTTATGGTATACTGGTTTACTTAACTAACGAAGGAGAATTAAGGGGAAGTGAGTAATTTAGAAAACAATTTAAAAATAATTGATAAATTAGCTATTGGTGTAGATCTGGGTGGTTCCAAGATTGGTATTGCTTTAGTGAAAAAAAATGGTGAAATTGAAAAATATGTAAAAATACCCACTAATGCGGAACAGGGTAAGGAATTAATCATTAACAGAATAAAACAGGGTATTTATCAGGTAATAGAAGAAAAGGATTTACAAATTAATAACATTTTAGGGATTGGTATAGGGGCTCCCGGCCCTGTAGATTATAAGAAAGGTATCATTCATTGTGCTCCGAATTTACCGGAATGGACAGATGTGCCCCTGTCAAATATTATCAAAGATGAATTTAAAATACCAGTAATTGTGGAAAATGATGCTAATGCTGCAGCCTGGGGAGAAAAAAGTTTTGGTATTGCTAAGGGAATTGATGATATGATATGTATCTCTTTGGGAACTGGTATTGGAGCAGGTTTAATATTGAATGGTAAAATATATCATGGCAAAAATAATCTGGCCGGAGAGATAGGCCATATCGTTGTCAATAAAGAGGGGCCCCTTTGTAATTGTGGTAATTATGGTTGTCTGGAGGCATATTCATCAGCTTCAGGTATTAAAAATAGAATTAATAACAAGATTAAGGAATTAGAGACTGAGAGCCAGGTTCTTCCCCCTTTACTCAACTTTGATGATATAAGTTTGGCACAGATTTTTGAAATGGCTCGACAAGGAAATCAGATAGTGCAAGATATTGTAGATGAGGCAATTGAATACCTTGGTATAGGGATTGCCTCTGTTGTAAATATTTTAAATCCGGAAATGGTCGTTCTGGTTGGCGGTATAACAAACGAAGGAGAAAAACTGCTCAATCCTCTAAAAGAAACTGTTTTTCAACGGGGAATGAGTTCTCATTTACAAGATTTAAAAATTGTTTTTGGTAGCTTAGGCGAATATGCAGGAGTAATTGGAGCAGCCGCTCTATTGTGGAATTATAATTGATTTTAATTAGCAATCATCTTAAAATAATAATAAATTGCATTAATATTTGACAGGTATTTATCAATTTTAAGGAGGCTTTTATGGCTAGAGTCATCTTAAAGAATGTTACCAAAAAATTTAAAGATGTTGTAGCGGTAGACAATATCAGCATTGATATTGAAGATAAAGAGTTCGCAGTACTGGTAGGACCCTCTGGATGTGGCAAGAGCACTACCCTGCGAGCCATAGCAGGACTGGAAGAGGTAACCTCAGGTGAG
>JAKQEP010000071.1 GCA_029556475.1 Candidatus Atribacteria bacterium | reverse complement strand
TGCAGATGACCCAGGACACCATTTTTAGGGTTATAGTAGGTCGTTTATTATTATGGTGTTTGTCATGGTAACTAGCAACATAATTGCACCAATCTTTAATCTGGTGCAAATCTGGAAAAGAGTAAAATCGGTTCTAAATTGAGTAATACTTTTTATTTTCCTGTCTTTTCCACCAATTGCAGTGATTGGTATAATTGGTAGTTTTGACAGTGATGGTTTTCACTGGTTTTCATTACAGGTTGAAAAAAAATATCTTACCTGAAACATTAGTACAAGTTATGGTATCCAGTTTTGCCCTTTTCCTAGTCTTAGGTGGGATCGGTTATTTACTATGGATAATTTATAAAGAAACTGTAAAAATCCGTGAACATTTAGATAAACTAGACCATCGATTAGAAGAAATTGACCAAGATGAGTAGTATTTTTTTAAGCTTCCTTACCAGTGCCTAAAATATGGTAACTCTCTGGTAACCTACCAGTTAAGTAGTCAATGAAACCTATCCTTTTTCTTTCTTCTTATCTCTATTCAATCTCTCGATAATTACGATTACAACCATGACTAACCATATTAACCATATTAATTCTCCAAAGAAATATGAGAGAATGAAAGCTCCAACAGTAAGATACATGAAAACTTCAATAGTTGATCGTGGTTTTCCATGTTTATCTATATATGTTAATTTATAACCACAATTAGGGCATGATTTAGCTGTTCTACTTATCTTATGACCACAATCAGGGCAGGGAAATAAATTAGTTGCTTTTTCACCTTTTTTGTCAGTCTTTTCATCTTTTTTTTCAGAGATATTTTCATCTTGGTATTGTGTTGGAAGTTTGGCTACCCAACTTAACTTTCCTCCACATCGGCATTTATCAAAATCTCCCATTTTCTCGCCTGATTGAAGTTCATAATATCCCTCGCATTTATCACAGATTAAATAACCCATAGAAAACCCTCTATGATTATTTTACAATTTACCTTAAATTTACCTCTTTTACTGCCTAAAAAAAGTGAAATTATCTTGCAGGTTTCTTGCACATTTCTTGCTTTTTTTCATGACTTGATAAACTTGATTTTTTTGTGTCCCTATTGCGTCTAAATTGCGTCTTTTTTATGGACTCCAGAAACTCCAGAAACTAATTATTCCTTTGGTGCTTGTAACCGTTTGTAACTCTCTGGAAGTCTGCCAAATGCATA
>JAKQEP010000067.1 GCA_029556475.1 Candidatus Atribacteria bacterium | reverse complement strand
CAACAGATTTTAACTCTATAATTACTTTATCTTCCACTAATAAATCCATTTTAAAACCAGCACCCATATCAATTCCATCATAAATAATATTAATAGGAACCTGAGATTTAACATCTAATCCTCGTTTTGTTAATTCATAACTTAAGGTATTCTCATAGACAGATTAAATAAACCCGGACCAAGTTTATTATAAACATCATAAATAGCACCTCTTATATGATACGCTATCTCATTTTCACTCATAATTGATATCTTCCATTATAATTTTCAATCAATTCTGCGTAATTCGCGTTTTTATCTGCATCATCTGCGGGAACTAACCATTGCGTCATCTGCGGGAAACTAACTCATCATGTATATATTTCAGGGTAAGCAATTTCTCTTTCACCTCTTCCACATTCAGCCGATAAGTATTCTCCGAAGTATATTCCCCAACTTCTGCAACTTTTGCTTCCCCACTGCTAAAATATTTATCATAATTCAGGTCTCTAATATCGGCAGGTATCCTATAATAACCTGGCAGGTCAATAGCTTTTGCCATTTCTTCTCTATTCACTAATGTCTCATGTTTCTTTTCCCCATGCCTGGTGCCAATTATCTTTATCTCTGTTTTTGTTTCAAAGAGTTCTATAAGTGCTTGAGCCAGATCTTTAATTGTAGAGGCAGGCGATTTTTGTACAAAGATATCACCCTGCACTCCATTTTGATATGCATAAATAACAAGTTCAACAGCTTCTTCCAAGGACATTAAATAACGGGTCATTTCCGGGTCTGTAATAGTAATCGGTTTCCCTGCTTTTATCTGGTCAACAAATAGTGGTATAACTGAACCTCTGGAAGCCATCACATTTCCATACCTTGTTCCGCATAAAACCGTTCCATTTTCCGGTTGCTGTCTGGAATAAGCAATCATCACTTTTTCCATCAATGCCTTGGACATTCCCATAGCATTTATAGGATAAACAGCTTTATCTGTAGAAAGAACTATTAACTTCTTTGCATTATTGGCAATGGCAGCTCTGATTACATTTTCTGCACCCAAAACATTGGTCTTAACCGCCTGAACTGGAAAAAATTCACAGGAAGGTACCTGTTTTAAAGCAGCAGCATGAAACACATAATCAACTCCAATCATAGCATTGGATACACTGTCATAATCCCTTACATCCCCAATATGAAATTTGATTTTGGGGTTATTATATAATTTTCGCATATCATCCTGTTTCTTTTCGTCCCGACTGAAAATGCGAATCTCTTTCACATCGGTATTCAAAAATCTCTGCAAAACAGCATTCCCGAAAGAACCTGTTCCACCTGTAATAATAATTACTTTATCCTTAAACATAACTTTTCCTTAATTTCTATTGAATTATCTATTTATTTCAACTTAAAACTAATTTATATAAGAAACTTTTAATTTTTCTTTCCTTTTATCTCCATAATCTTCTCTAACTTTTATTTTCTCAGTGTTCTCAGTGGTTACATTATTTGAATCTTCCAAAATCAAAATCCTTTGCTCTGGTTTCTTTCACAGATTCAGAATAATTTTCAACAAACCAGATAAG
>JAKQEP010000039.1 GCA_029556475.1 Candidatus Atribacteria bacterium | reverse complement strand
TCTACACAAAATATCAAAAGGAATCTTCACAATGAGAGGACTTGTTAGTTGTCTTGACTATTATTTGAATTGAACCGCCGTATGCCGAACGGCACGTACGGTGGTGTGAGAGGGGGAAGAGATTTCCCCCTACTCGATTTAGAATTAACTTTTATTCTGCTTCAATGGTTATTTCTTTTGGTTTAACTTCAGGTTTTTTAGGCATAGTAATTTCCAGTATACCATTCTTAAACCGGGCACTTATTTTCTCTTTATCGATTTCAGCTGGCAGGGAAATGGTGCGGGCATAATTGCCGTAAGCTCTTTCCCGATAATAATAGTTTTCTTTCTTAGTTTCCTCTTCTTTTTTAATCTCACCCTGTATGGTTAAATTATTTTCAGTCAAAGAGATCTTTACATCTTTTTTGTCAACACCAGGTAGTTCTACTTTAGCAATTAAATTATCTTTCTTGTCAACCAAATCGATAGCCGGCTCCCACATAGCTCCTTCAAACCAGCTTCTTCTGCCTCTGCCGGGAGTTTCCACTACATCGAAGAAATCATCAAAAAGACTTCTGAGCAAATTTCTTCTTGGTTCCCATCTGATAAGGTCCATAATAGCACCTCCATTTTTAATTTAAACACCAGTGCTATTAACATAATATGCGAATAGCATATATTCCTATTAACAATTATAATGGTATAAATCAATTTGTCAATAGTTTTTTTTGGAAAATATTTTAAAAAAGAAGAAAAAATAAAAAAACCCTTTGACCAAAAATCAAAGGGTTTTTCCTATCATTTAATAACGTTTTCTGGGACCAGAATCGAAGTCTCTTCTGGGTTTTCGGGGCTGAGCTTCATCAATTTTTAATGGACGCCCATGAAATTCCTGGTCATTTAAAGCTTCCTTTGCTGCTTCTGCTTCTTCGTTGGTAGACATTTCAACAAAACCAAAACCTTTGCCTTCAATGATGTTTACACTTTGGACGGTACCATGATTTTCAAACAGCTCTTTCAGTTGTTCTTCATTTACGGCGTAGTTAAGGTTCCCCACATAAAGCTTATTGCCTTGCATCTCTTTACCTCCTTCTTTAAATACTGTATATTGTTTCTTCAGTAACATTTCTTTAGAGGTAAAGTAGAGCAAAGTTAAAAATACAGAAAAACTCTAACAAAATATCACTGGAGACAGATCAATGGTGTAATAATTAATATACCATTAACCAGTATTATTATCTAACAATTTTTTTTATTTGTAAATAACCAAGAAAATATTATTGTTAAAAATTGACTGATGTTAAATATTTTAAGACAAAATATTTGCTTTATTTATCAATCCGAATTAATATAGATACGCTTATTATTTGGTTCGCAATGTTCAAAAAAATCGATGAATATTGCCAAAAATATTTAACTATGATAAGAAAAATAAATACAAAGAATATATTTAATTTAGAGGTGTTTATATGGATATGTTTTGTTTTCAATGTCAGGAAACAGCCAGAGGAACCGGTTGTACTAAAAAAGGAGTATGTGGTAAAGAAGCAGATTTGGCTAACCTTCAAGACTTGTTAATTTATGTTTGCAAAGGTATTTCTATCTATAGTTCTCAAGCCCGAAAATTAGGGATAGATTTAACAAAGACCAATAAATTTCTAATCGATTCATTATTTATGACTATTACCAATGCAAATTTTGATAAAGAAGATTTCTTTAAAAAGATTGAAGAAGGGTTAGCTCTCAGAGATGAAATTAAAGAAAAATATCTTAAAAAAGGTGGCAAACTACCCGAGACCCTTCCAGACTGTGCCATTTGGACTGCAAACTCAAAAGGAGAGTTTGAAGAAAAAGCCCTCTCTGATGAGGTAGGTGTGCTAACAATTGCCGATGAGGATAAACGTTCTTTAAAAGAATTGTTAACTTATGGTATTAAGGGAATGGCGGCATATACTGAACATGCCTATAATCTAGGATATGAGAATGATGATATTTATGATTTCATCGAAAAAGGCTTAGTTGCAACTACCGATGAGTCTCTAACTGTAGATGATTTAGTAGGCTGGGTAATGGAATGCGGTAAATTTGGTGTAGAGGCTATGTCGTTATTAGATAAAGCTAATACGGAAACTTATGGTCATCCGGAAATAAGCAGGGTCAATATTGGAGTAAGAAACAACCCCGGTATCTTAATCAGCGGCCATGATCTGAAAGATATGGAAGAATTGTTGGAGCAAACCAAAGACACAGGAGTAGATGTCTATACACATGGTGAGATGCTGCCGGCAAATTATTATCCGGCATTTAAAAAGTATCCACACTTTGTGGGTAATTATGGTAATGCCTGGTGGAAGCAGAACGAAGAATTTGAAAAATTTAATGGGCCGATACTTATGACTACCAATTGTATTATTCCGGTTAAAGATAGCTATAAGGACCGGGTATTTACTACCGGGATAGTTGGTTATCCGGGAATGGTCCATATTCCGGATAGAAAAGATGGACAAGACAAAGATTTTTCACAAATTATCAAAATGGCAAAAACTTGTCAGCCTCCCGAAGAGATAGAAAGTGGTGAAATAATAGGTGGTTTTGCCCATAATCAAGTTATCACAATTGCAGATAAGATAATTGAAGCAGTTCAAAGTGGTGCCATTAAACGTTTTTTTGTCATGGCTGGATGTGATGGTCGGATGAAGAGCAGGAATTATTATACGGAGTTTGCTCAGAAATTGCCTCAGGATACCGTAATTCTTACTGCGGGATGTGCCAAATATCGCTACAATAAACTGGATTTAGGAGAAATTGGTGGAATACCCAGAGTTTTAGATGCTGGGCAGTGTAATGATTCCTATTCATTGGTAGTAATTGCCCTGAAATTGAGAGAAATACTGGGATTAGATGATATCAATCAGCTCCCCATTTCCTACAATATAGCCTGGTATGAACAAAAAGCAGTGATAGTATTGATAGCTTTACTCTATTTAGGTGTGAAAAATATTCATTTAGGGCCTACCTTACCGGCATTTCTATCCCCTAATGTAATTAAAGTGTTAGTGGAACAATTCAACATAGGCGGAATCGGGGATGTGGAAGAAGATTTAAAAATGTTCCTTGCATAGAACTGTATATCAGGTATACTTGATAGTTTTAAATTAATTCCGGTAACTGGTTTTTATTACCAGTTATCGGAATTTTCATGTATGACGGGCATGCCGTCAATCTGTGGTGAAAGTCCACAAGGGGCGTAGTTGCCGACGAACCCCAGAGCGACTTGCAAGTCTCACACCGCAAGGCGTGGGAGAGAAGAAGCAATAGCGAAATCGTAGCCTGAC
>JAKQEP010000030.1 GCA_029556475.1 Candidatus Atribacteria bacterium | reverse complement strand
CTGATCCTTTTTTAGCGCAAACGGTTCCGGAAATGAGAGCTTTAAAACGCTGGACCGATGCTTATGATCCCGATCCTTATAATCCTCCTGTTTATAATGAATTAAATGGTAAAATGCCGAAAACCGCATTTTATTTGATTCCTGAGATTCCTGTGCAGGATGAATATCTTCCCCAAGCAAAGACAATAGGTTGCTATCCCAATCCCTTTAAAGAAACTACTACCCTGCAGCTGAATCTGGATAAAAAACAGGAGGTCTGCCTGGAAATATACAATATCAAAGGACAGAAAGTGCAAACTCTGTTTAACGGTTTGGCAGAAAAAGGTGAAACGGAAATTTCTTGGAATGGTTTAGACAACAACAACAGAACAGTTGCCAACGGCTTATATTTTTGTAAGCTGAAAACAAAGGACAGGTGTGAAACAGCTAAACTGATTGTATTGAAATAAAACTAAATATAATTAACCGCGAGTTCAAGGCATCTTTGATTCAATAGTTGCTTTAGCACCTTACTATAGGCAAATAGAGTAATTGGTACTTGACAAATAAATCAAAGCTTATAAATTAGAAATATAAGAAAAGGAGTTGACTATGGATATCAAGGAAATACTCTCACAAATCCGCTCCATAGCAAATAATGCTTTGGGTGGTGGTTATTCTTTCGGACAGCCCTCAAAATTGGGTGATCTTTATGTAATTCCGGTAGCCAGAGTTACTTATGGAATGGGTGGCGGAGCTGATGAATCCTCTCCCGATACTGCTAAAAAAGAAGAGGAAGACAGCTCATCCCCAGCAGAAGAAAAAGGCAAAAAGGAAAAAATTAAAGTTGGTTTCAGCGGAGGTGGAGGTATTGGCATTCATAGCGTTCCGGTAGGGCTTTTTTCCCTTAAGGAAGAGCGCATTAAGTTTCATCCAGTAATTGGTTTTTGGGAAATTATTGCGATGATGAGTTTATCAGCTCTGTTTGTCCTGAAAATGAAAAAGTTGAGGTATAAAAAGTAAACCCGAAATATACTGTTTAGGTAAAAACGGATTGGCAGTTTCTTCTTTGGCCAGAGGGAATTTGAATACCTGCAAAACTGCTTTAGGTGATGAATATGCTTTCTATTTTTAGCCCCAGTAACTATGCCCCTTTTAATATTGCCTGCGAGGAATATATCCTGAAGAACTTTCCTGAGGATGTATTTTTGCTTTATATAAACAACCCCAGTATTATTGTAGGTAAACATCAAAACACTTTGGCAGAAATAAATTACGAATGGGTAAGGGAACATAATATTCCGGTTGTGCGTCGTTTAACAGGTGGGGGTTCTGTATTTCACGATCCAGGAAACTTGAATTATTCCTTTTTGATGAATGAAAGTGAGGATTTTAACCGTAATTTTGAACGCTATACCAAACCCATTTTAGCTGTCCTTCAGGAGTTGGGAATTCCTGCCATTTTAGAAGGAAGAAACGACCTTACTATCAATGGCTGCAAGTTTTCCGGGAACGCTAAAACCAATGCCTTCGGAAAAACTCTCCAGCATGGAACTATCCTTTTCAGCTCCAATATTTCAGACCTCACCGCGGCTCTAAAACCGAGAGAAGAAAAGTTTAACGATAAAGCGGTAAAATCCGTGCAGGCAAGAGTTACAAATGTTTCCGACCACCTTCCTTATCCTCTTTCTTTGCAGGATTTTGTCACTTTAGTTAGGGCAAAAGTGAGAACTATGTATCCCGATATTCAGGATTATACTTTTTCCCTCAGAGATAAAGAGGAAATCCAAGCTCTAATGAACAGTAAATATGATACTTGGGAATGGAACTTTGGCAAATCACCCCGCTATAATTTGTGCCATTCCCTTAAAACAAAAGTAGGAATAATTGAATTCTACCTCCTGGTAAATAAAGGTATCATTGAAGAAGTGAATATCTACGGCGATTTTTTTACTAACCGCGAAATTAGCGAACTGGAAAATGCCCTCTGCGGAATTGAACATAAACCTGAGAAAGTAGCGGAAGTGCTGAAAGATATGGAATATAAAAGCTTTTTCGGAGAGGTGAAACTGGAAGAAATCGTGAAGGCAATGTTTTGATTTTTACAAAGAGGAAAAGAGAAAAAGAGAAATGACAAGAAAGTAGAAAAACCAGAAAGGGGGACACATTTATGTAGAGGGTGGCGTAAGCCCCTCGGGAAAAGAAGAATATTACTATTCCCTCTCTATTTATTTTTCAGGTTTCACCTTTTTTACGATAAAATGTGTAGACCAAGGACGCTGTTCCTCCGTAAAAAAAAACTACAATAAAAAAATTCTGTCAGACAAAATGCAGAGATTCAGCAAATTCCGACTACACATCATTAAGACAATTAAATTTGAATTTTATGTGTTATATTCACGGTAATATGTAAGCTAAAGAGAAAGAAAAGCCAATAGAAATAATATTTTAGTTGACACAATCTTTCAAGATAAAAAGGATGAAAAAAAGTTATTGGAGGTTCCAATGGATTTCAAGGATGAGATTAAGCAAATAGCTGACAAAATTGAAATGCAGAAAGATCAAATTCAAACGGAAGAAGCTACAAAAAATGCCTTTATACTTCCATTTATTAAGGCATTAGGATATGATATATTTAACCCTTTTGAAGTTATTCCGGAATATGTATGTGATATAGGGACAAAAAAAGGAGAAAAAATTGACTATGCCATCTTAAAAGAGAATAAACCTATTATCCTTATTGAATGTAAACATTGGAAAAGTGAGTTAAACCTTTACGAAAGCCAACTACTTAGATATTTTCATGTGTCAAAAGCAAAGTTTGGCATTCTTACAAGTGGAATTATTTATCGCTTTTATACTGATTTGAAAGAACCAAATAAAATGGACGAAAAGCCATTTTTTGAGATAAACCTTACAGATATTAGAGAAAATCAAATTGAAGAATTAAAAAAATTCCATAAATCCTATTTTGACATTGATAATATTCTTAGCACTGCTAGTGAATTGCAATATACAAATGAACTCAAGAATATGATTCATAATGAAATAATTAATCCAAGTGAACCAATGGTTCGTTTGTTAGCAAAAAATATTTATTCTAAACCTCTAACAAGCAAGATCATTGAACAATTCACTGAGCTTGTTAAAAAATCAGTGAATTCAGTTATTAGTGATATCATTACAGAAAGATTAAAAACTGTCCTAATTAAAGAAAAGGAAGCAGAAACTGATAAGAAAAAGGAAGAAAAAGACAATATAATTAAAGATGATGGGATAAATACAACAATTGAAGAGATAGAAGCATTCTATATAGTTAAAGCCATTGTTTCTAAGCGAGTTGCTCTAAGTAGAATTACCTATAAAGATACTAAGTCATATTTTGTAATTATGCTAGATGACAAAATCCAAAAACCTATTTGTAGATTAGAAATAGGTAAAAATACAATAATATTAAAAACTTTTGATGAAGACAAGTATGGGAAAAGGCATAAACTTAATTCATTAGAACAAATATATGATTATTCTAAACGGCTACTTGATACGGTTGATAAATACGAAAGTAGTAATAATAAGAAGTAAAGTGATTGATAATAATTTAATTTCAATGTAAGTCAGGAGTCGTCTGTGTCTCAATAACTTTTAATATTTTTACATATTTGTTTGTCAGTACGGAATCGTGACGATAATATGTGTAGACGGAGGACGCTGTTCCTCCTCAAAAAAACCTACACTAAAAAGTTCTAACAGACAAAATGCAGAACTTCAACAAGTTCCAACTACACAATGGCTACAGACTTTCTTTGTTATCTATCTTTCTATCTAATATAATTTTCATATTGAAAAGGGATAATATTTTCTTATATTATGTGTATTCCTGCTTTTGCAGGAATGTCAAATGACTTTTTATTCAAGAAATGACATAAATATTTTACGATGCTTGCCTTGGGTTTCCCCTTTTCCCCTTTTCACTTTCCTCCAGACCTATTGATCTCTTGACCTCTTGACCCTATTCCGAATAGCTAAAAAGTTTCTTTATATCTTCTTTCGTCATTGCCTTCAGCACATTTTGTCCACCCTCAATAACCGTTTCAAAGAGTTCGCGTTTGTTTTGTTGCAGTTGCAGGATTTTTTCTTCCACAGTGCCTTTGGTAATCAGACGAAAAACTTGAACCTTATGTGTTTGTCCGATTCTGTGAGTTCTATCTATTGCCTGATTTTCCACCATTGGATTCCACCAGGGATCATATAGGATAACGGTATCTGCAGCAGTTAAGTTAAGTCCCGTTCCACCTGCTTTCAAGGAGATTAAAAAGAGTTTAATCTCGGGATTGGTTTCAAAGCTTTTTATGGGAGTAACTCTATCCTTGGTTTGTCCATCCAGATAGCAATAGGGCAAGGAATTTGCTTCCAAGACCTTCCGAATAATGGACAGCATTTGGACAAACTGACTGAAAATCAAGACCTTATGTCCTGCATTTGTCGCTTCCGTAACCAGTTCCAGAAGCTGTTCCAGTTTGGAGGATGCTTCCAGTTCCGGTAAAATATCGCCATTGGCAAGATGAGGGTGATTGCAGACCTGTCTTAGTTTTGTAAGTGCAGCTAAAATATGAATATAGCTTGGCATTTCTTTTCCCTCCGGCAGGAGTTTTTTATGCACCATATCCAAAATTTGCAGGTAAAGTTTTTCCTGCAGGGTAGTTAGTTTGCACCAGGAATTTGTTCCTGTTTATCCGGAAGTTCCAGGAGCACATCTTTTTTTATTCTGCGCAGCATAAAAGGGGCAACCATTCGGGATAAAGAAAGTCGGGCAGTTATTTCTCCTTCAGCAGGCAGATAATTCTGTTTAAATTTATTCAGAGTGCCTAAATAGCCGGGGTTCAGGAAATCAAATATAGACCAAAGTTCGGTAAGATTATTTTCAATAGGAGTTCCCGTTAAAGCCAAACGGTGTTTGCTTTTCAGTTTTTTGATGGCGGAAGTGCGTTGAGCGGAAACATTTTTAATATTTTGTGCTTCATCCAGAACAATCCATTCAAACTCCATATTTTTCAGGTAAGCAACATCTCCCAAAACCATAGAATAGCTCATAATAAAGAGCTGGACATTAGGATTGGAGAGGATTTCCATCCGGGTCGTTTTATTACCATCCACAATGGCAAAAGGGATATTAGTATGGAACTTGTCAATTTCCGCAGCCCAATTATAAAGCAAGGTCTTAGGACAAATTACCAGTGAGACCTGCCCCAAAGTTGTAGATAAAATGGCAGAAAGTGCCTGAATGGTTTTTCCCAAGCCCATTTCATCGGCAAGAATACCATTTAAGTGATAATGTGCCAACATCTTAATCCAGGCAACACCGGCTTTTTGATAACCGCGTAAAACGGTTTGCAAATAGAGAGGTAAGGTTTCAGGACCTTCCAATCGCCTTTTTAGTAACGCCTCATAAAATCCTTCTAACCATTCATCACCCTGCATTCTAAAGGCAGGATTATCTTCCCGCAATTTAAGATAATAGGGCAGGTTCATCATTCGGGAACGATACACCTGATCAGTTTTATGTTCACTGCGGGAAAGGAGTTCTTCCACTTCATAAAAGACCTGCGGATTACTGATAAACACAAGGCGTCCATCCGAGGTATGCAAAAATTCCTCTTTACTGCGGAAAAAGCGTTTCAGTTCTTCGTGCGTAAAATTCAAATCCCGATAATGGTAACGGACTTCATAGGTAAACCAGTCAATATCTTCTTCGTGACGAGCAATAAGCTCCACCTGCAAAGGAATTTTAGCCACAAAGTAATTCCCCAATTCCGGGTCAATTTGAATATCCCAATCCTGATCACTAAGTTCAAAAATAGCAGTCCGCAATTGTTCAATTCTTTCTTTTCCGCTAAAAACCAATTCGGCATATTGTTCCAAACGGTTCATTTCCGGTTCGGGAAGTTTATTCAGCAGTTCCTGTGTTTTAGCAAAAAGCTCCGGGGTTAAATGAAACCAGGCACTACCATTTTTATCAGGAGAAGTATATTGAGAATAAACAAGGGGCTTACCAAAACGCAAAACGGAAAGGGGAATTTCTCTTTCTTGGGAAAAAACCAGGGAACCGCCAATCAGAATTTTATCACCCAATTTCTTGATATGCAAACGCTTAACAGGGGTTTCATCTATTATTTCCGGCAGCGATATACTTTCCTCAAAATCCAGATAAATTCCCTGTTCCTGCAGTTCACGATGCACCAGACAGCGATAATAAATCAAATCCCTGGCAGTTAAAACCTCTCCACTGCTAAAAATATGATCTATAATTTCTTTTCGGAAAGGCAGGTTAATTTTATACACTAGATTCCGGAAAAAAAGCCAGGTAGGATTTCCGGCAAACCAAACGGAGAGTTCATCTATAATAACAGCGCGTAAAGAATAGTTCTTTGTGCCGGAGGGTTCAATTCTTAAGGCAAGTTGATAGGGCTGTTGCTGAAAAATAAGCTCTTCACCCGTTTCTCTAATGACAAAACGGGTATGACAATTTTGCATAATTAAAAGAGCTTGGGCAAAGTCATTTTTGTAAATTGACCAGAACTTGTTTTTGTGACTATAAGCACAGCGTTTTTTGTTTAAAAAACTGAATAAATGAAGGTCGGCATCTCTAAAAGCTCCCATATTGGCAGTATAATATTCAATTTGGCGTTGAGGAATATCGGTTATTTCTTCCTGAGAATAGAGTTTACCCATTAAAATTGGATCAATAGGAGCAAGGTCTTGATGATAAAAACGGATTTTATCGGTTTCGGGATTATAAATTCCCTCCACATAAAGAACTGCATTGCGGGCAATATTTAGCCATAATTCATTGCCACTGAGGGCATTACCATCACAGGTCTCAACTACCTCTTCCTCAAAAATGCGGGTGCTTAAATTCAGATAAGCATAACGCAAAATGGAAAGATAATGACGACAGGATTCATCCGTATGGCACTGTGAACAATCGTGGGAAACAATTAGTTCCGTTTCCGGATTAAAAACAATATCTACATATTCGGCAAAATATTCCTGTTTGGAAGGAGCCGGAAAAAAGCGAATTTGATAGTTGCCATCTTCATTACGGGTTTTCCAAAACCATAAATCATCTTTCTCCAGCACAATTATTGCCTGATTGAAATACCAGCTGTCAGATTTGTTGTGATAATCCTTAGCGAAAAGCCGTGCCATCAGTTTGAGTATCCTTTTATTTTTAATCAGTCCCTATAGGGTAAAAAGGGAAAATCTGTCAATCTAAAAAAGGAGATGTCTTTTATGCGAAGAGCACAGAGAACACGGTTTTGATTTTAGAAACGAGGATTTCAGGATGTAAGGATTAAGAGGATTTTGTAAACAAAGAGAAAAAGAGGAAAAGAGAAAATTTGAATAGGCAAGAAAATGGTAACCGAAAAACGAAGTTGTGTAGACAGAGGACGCCGTTCCTCCGTATTTAAGTCAGGAGTCGTCACTGCCATTAAAATTATTACACATCCTACTAATTTGTTTGGTAGCGAGGACTCGTGACGACCATCTCTCACAGATTCTAAAGATTTCACAGATAAAATATTTACGGAGAGTACGCAGATTTATGCAGAGCTACAGCGAGTTCCGATTACACAAATTGTGCAGTTTTTTATTCAACCCTCTTTTTTTGCGTAATTAGCAGAAAAATTGAAAGTTCCGTTTTCTTCCTTAATTGCATTGCTTACTCATTGCACACCCATTACGGATGCTATCCGTATTGGGTAGGTAATGCTTCAGCAATGGTAGCAGGAAAAATGAGTGGTGGTGGAGCTAAGGGGATTCGAACCCCTGGCCTAATGATTGCGAACCATTCGCTCTACCAACTGAGCTATAGCCCCAACGCACTTCGGGAATAAATTTTAAGATAACGGGTTTTGTCAAGGGCAATGTGAGCTAAGGGCAAAGGGCAGAGAGCGGAGGGATACTTTCCGGAATAAATGACTTCTCTCATTTTCTGCCCACTTTTTACCACAAAGTATGAAGAAATAAAATAATATATCTGTGTTATCCGTGCAATCTGTGAGGGCTAAGGG
>JAKQEP010000021.1 GCA_029556475.1 Candidatus Atribacteria bacterium | reverse complement strand
GCTAACTATGTTGATCCCACTTTTTCTATTCAGGAATATGCAACTGAAATCCAGCGTTTTATAATGGAGGATTTTGGGGATAACTTGCCGGAAATTATTTTAGAACCAGGTCGTTCCCTGGTTGCAGATGCGGGTGTAATTGTATCCGAAGTGATTAATGTAGCGCGTAAATCTAAAAATAATCTCTATCAATGGGTGTATTTAGATATAGGAAAATTTGGCGGTTTAATTGAGACCATTGATGAATCCATAAAATTCCCGATTTATTTTCCGCGTAAAGGTTTGGCGGAAGAAATTATTTTAGCAGGTCCAACCTGTGACAGTATGGATATTTTATACGAGCATTACCGCTACCGTATGCCCGAAGGAACAGTTCCCGGAGATAAAGTTTATATTTTTTCTACCGGTGCCTACACCCATACTTATGCCAGTATTAATTTTAATGGATTTCCTCCTTTGAAAGCTGTTATTTTTAAGGAAAATTAAGGAGGCAGAGCAAATGAAATATATGCCCGTTAATCTGCTGCAGCATTTTATGCAAGAGGTCTTTATTAAATTGGGAGTGCCCGAAGAAGATGCCCGCATTTGCAGTGATGTTTTAATCGCCAGTGATTTAAGAGGGATTGAATCACACGGAATCGGACGGCTGAAAATGTATTATGATAGAATTAAAGCTGGAATTCAAAATCCCGTTACCAGCATTGATGTAATCCGCGATAAATATGCTACTGCAGTTTGGGATGGAAATAATGGAATGGGTCAGGTAATCAGTAAAAAAGCGATGCAGGCAGCAATTGGCAAAGCAGCAAAATATGGTTTGGGTTCTGTTGCCGTTTGTAATTCCACTCATTTCGGAATTTGCGGTTATTATGCAGAAATGGCAGTTAAACAAAATATGATTGGACTTGTTTTTTCCAATGCCCGGCCTTCAATTTGTCCTACTAATGGTGTTTCTCCCATTTTAGGAACGAATCCAATATGTTTTGGAGCGCCTACCAATTTACCCTATCCTTTTTTATACGATGCTGCAACTTCTATTTCCCAAAGAGGTAAGGTAGAACAACTGGCTCGCGAGGAAAAAGAAACTCCTCTTGGCTGGGCTATTGATTTGGAAGGAAAACCCTATACGGATACAAAAGGTCTGCTGATTGATTTGCTAAAACAGAAAGCTGCAATGTTACCCTTAGGTGGAACTGAAGAAATTACGGGAAGCCATAAGGGCTATGGACTCGCAACTGCCGTAGAAATTATTTGCGCTGCTTTGCAAAACGGGAATTATTTGAACGGTTTAACGGGAGAAGATGAACAGGGTAAACCTGCTCCTTACCGTTTAGGACACTTCTTTATGGCAATCAATATTGAGTTTTTTACGGATGTGGAAAACTTCCAAAAAATTACCGGTTCCATCTGCAGAGATTTACAAAATTCAAAACTTTTCCCCGGCAAAACAAAAATCTATGTAGCCGGCGAAAAAGAATATGAAATAGAACAAAAAGTCCGTAAACAAGGTGTTCCGGTCAACCCCAATCTGGAAAAAAATATCAGAATTATGCAGGAAGAATTGGGTTTAAATATACTTAGTTTGGATTGACCAACATTCTATGCCCAATACTAATATTCTTCTAAGGATTAGCAGTGAATTTAAAATCTCCCCAAAAAAAATATTACAACGAATAGGAAGATGAGATGCAGCAGAAAACAAACAAAAGGGAAGGGATCAGTTTTTTCGAGAAATACCTGACATTGTGGGTTATTATATGTATGGCTGCTGGAGTTCTTATAGGTAAGTATATACCTGGAATACCTAATTTCCTGCGTAAATTTGAATTTGCCCAGGTCTCAATTCCGATAGCCGTTCTAATTTGGTTAATGATCTATCCGATGATGATGAAGGTAGATTTTACCAGCATTAAGAATGTAGGGAAAAACCCCCGGGGTTTAATTGTAACCTGGATTGTAAATTGGTTAATTAAACCCTTCACAATGTATGGAATTGCCTGGTTTTTCTTTTATATTGTATTTAAATCTGTTATACCTTCAAATTTAGCCAAAGATTATCTTGCGGGAGCTATTTTGTTGGGTGCTGCACCATGCACAGCAATGGTTTTTGTCTGGAGTCATTTAGCTAATGGTAAACCTGCTTATACAGTAGTTCAGGTAGCTACAAACGATTTGATAATTCTGGTTGCTTTCACACCTATTGTAGCATTCCTGATGGGCATTAGCGGAATAAAAATACCTTGGGATACATTAATTCTCTCCGTTATCTTATTTGTTGTTATTCCTTTAGCTGGAGGAATAACTACGCGATATTCAATGATAAAACATAGAGGGGAGGATTATTTCTTTAAAACCTTTATCCCCAAATTCAATAATGTAACTATAAGCGGTTTGTTGCTTACTCTTGTTATTAT
>JAKQEP010000092.1 GCA_029556475.1 Candidatus Atribacteria bacterium | reverse complement strand
AGGCAGATACTCTACCGCTGAGTTACTGGACCTTTTTTCTGCTTATCTTTTAACTAAAAATTTAGAGGTGGGTTCTATGTCAAGTAAAATCGTATTTATTTTTTAACACCGAGATCACTGAAGGCATTATGCGTTCTCACTTATTTTTTCAAATCGGCGTTTTTGCTGGCTTGCGATATCACGATTTTTTCAAAACGATATCAGGATTATTTCAAATATTTTTAGTATGGCATTGTATGACTTGCGATTATAGCCGGCACTCTTTTTATTTTTCCAAGAAGAAATTCCGTAGGAACGACGGGTTTTAACCCAGCGTTATGAAGTTGGAAGATATCTTATTTCCTTTTTGCGAATGAGTTCCGTAGTAAAGTGGAAGTTGCTAATGCATTTGTTCTCAGCTGCATTTTGGGGGTTAAGTAAAGTCCATTGTTTTCAGGGCATCTCAGCTTTTTCCCAGCTTGAATTGCTGAAGCATTGCTTACCCATTACGGATGGGATTAGCAATGGGTAAGCAATGAGTAAGCAATGCTATTAAGGAAGAAAATGGAATTATATTTAGTTAATAGGAGTTAGGAAAATTTAGGGGGAAGAAGAAAATATTATATCTGTAACTCCATATTTTATATAGTTTTAATATTCATAAACTTTATATAATAAGATAAATCCTGTAGTGATGGCAGTTAGATAACGACAGGTTTTAACCCCAGCGCATATTCTATTTTAACTCACAATTTTTACCGAGGAGAAAGTTTTGACTCACAATTTTCACCTGTTCTCCCAATTATCACCACTTCTCTTGCTTCTACAATTCCAACTGCACTATAAATGGTTTCCCAATCTAAAAATTGTGAGTTAAAACAAGAACTAAACCATCTCAACCCTCTCAACCTTCTCAACCTTTTTTAATTTTCAATTCTCAATTCTAATAGGTTTTCCTTGTTAATTTCATTCTTCATTTATCATTTTTTTACTTGTCTAATCATCACTTCGGTAAAGAGTTCACCTGTTTCCTGTACATCAAAGGGCTTAAAACCCAAATATTTATCCCACTGACCCAAAACATAGTCAAAGCTAACAACGCGGTATATTTTATTTGGATCAACCGGTTTTCCATTGATATAATAGACCTCTTTGGGTTTCAGCAAACCGAATAGACGCTTTTTCTTTTTCCATTCCGTTGAACTTGTTTGCACAATATCGTAGGGTTTGTTTTTAGCGATTTCTTTATTAAGTGCTTCCATAGTCAATAAATCTCTTCCATAACAGGAAAACAGGACAATGTAATTATTGAAGGGAAATAGTTCATACATATCTTTCAGGGTAACAGGTCCTGCCGGAATAACTTTTCTAATGCCTCCGTTATTGATAATAGCCAAATCGGGTTTATAGAATTCATAATATTCTTGTTTTAATGCCTCAGCAGCCCATCGGGAAACTGCTGTTTCCTTAAATTTATCGGGAACCCAGTCCACTGGAATATGGGCAATAACTTTTCCCGTTTCTTTTTCTATGCTGTCTGCCATTGTTTGTACAAAATGATTTAGGGGTGTTATAGGTAAATTTTCCGGTTCCAGCAAGGGAATAAGTTTGCTTGCATAAGCCGTAATGCGGTCGTTTTGCACTTCTAAATTGATGGCACCCAAATAGTTTAGATAACTTCCGGTGGAGGCAATGTAAATTCCATTCACTTGACAGGGCTCAGAAATAACGGTATGGGAATGACCTCCAATAATTAAATCCACCCGGTTATCCAAAACGGTTGCCAATAAGGAATCCGCTTCAAAGCCGTTATGGGTAAGCAGTATTATCAGATCGCTCTGTTTGTCTACTTCTTCAATATACTTATCTATTTCCTCTTTATAAGGCAGAATGGTTAATCCGGCAATATTTTCCCTTTTCACCTTTTCCGGTAGTTCGGTTAAAGTTAATCCCATTACACCAATTTGCAAGGAATCCAAGGAAAATATTTTATAGGGAATTCCGCCAAAGGGTTGATTATTCTTATCCAGAATATTAGTGCTGAGAAAAGGATAATTTGCCAGTTCCCTATGTTTGATTGTGTTGTCTTGCGAATAATCAAACTCGTGATTACCGTAAGTTGTAGCATCTAATTTTAGATAATTAAAGACCTTTATAACAGCTCCACCAATTGCATTATCATAATTTTGCGAAGCAAATATGCTGCCCGTTTGTTGATCTCCGGCATCCAGATAAAGCGCTGCTGATGTCTTTTCCCTTTCTGCATTCAAATAATATTCCAGAACAGCATAACCGCCAATTTTACCAAACCTTGAATTTTGAGGTAGATAGGCACCATGGGTGTCGTTAGTATGCAAAATAGTTACAGGAACTGCAGTGACAAAAACACTGGCAGCTAAAAAGATGATAGTTAGGACTTTGCTTTTATGCTTGTTCATAATTCTTCTCTTCTCTGCATTCCTGCCTGCGCAGGAATGACAAAAAACTTTCATTCAAAAACTAATATCAAGTAACAGAAAGCAGTTTCTCTATTGTTTTCAGGTCTTGTGGTGTATCAATTCCGATGCCTTGATAACTGGTTTCTACCATTTTAATAGGAATTCCGTTTTCCAGAGCTCTTAGCTGTTCCAATTTTTCTGTCCTCTCTAATATAGAGGGTGACAAATATACAAATCGGTGCAAACATTCCGGAGAATAGGCATAAACACCAATGTGACGATAATATTTAAGGTCTATTTGACTGTCTCGCTGAAAAGGAATAACGGAACGGGAAAAATACAAAGCATAATTTTGTGTATCAGTTACAACTTTTACAATGTTTGGATTGTATATCATTTCCCGGTCTTCAATCACGGTCATTAAACTTGCCATCTGCACTTTTCTATCTTCAAAAGCGGAAATAAGCTTTTGTAAGGGTTCTTTTTCAATAAGCGGTTCATCTCCCTGAACATTAAAAACCAATTCTGCCTGCGGAAAATATTGTAGCGCTTCAGCTATGCGGTCTGAACCGCTGGGATGACTTTCTTTTGTTAAAACCGCTTTGCCTCCGAATGACTTAACTGTTTCTAAAATGGAGATATTATCCGTTGCTACACAAACAGTATTAAATAAGCCGGAATTTGCAACGCGTTCATATACATACTGGATAATCGGTTTTCCTTTCAGCAGTGCTAAGGGTTTTCCGGGAAAACGCGTTGAATTATAACGAGCTGGAATTAAGGCAATAATATTCATTTGGCTTCCTTTTTGGCATTTTTGCGCAACCAAATCATTAGGGCAACGCTATCACTATAATTTATTCCCGGAATTCGCATTGCCTGCCCTATATTTTTAGGACGGATTTTACTTAGTTTTTCGCGTGCTTCATAAGCCAGAGAGGGAATGCTAAAATAGTCCATCTCTTCTGGAATGGCAATTGTTTCGGCATTTTGGAACTTTTGAATTTCTTCTTCCATTCGGTTTAAATAGCCGGAATATTTAATTTCCAGTTCAAGGCGATTTTGAATATCACTATTAACATCCGCCGGAATTTTGTAACCGTAATTTTGGAGGTCATTAAAAGAAATTTCGGGTCTTTTCAATAATTGAGCAAAACGGATGGGCTCTTTTATTTCTCCATTTGGCAGGCAGTTATGCTGTTTCAGGTATTCCAGTTCCCGCTGTAAAATTTCTTGCATCTGCAAAAACCTTTGCCAACGACTTTCTTCTACCAATCCCAATTTGTAACCAACTGGCATTAAACGCTCATCAGCATTATCCTGACGTAAAAGTAAACGGTATTCTGCACGCGAAGTAAACATTCTATAGGGCTCATTTGTTCCCCGGGTTACAAGATCGTCAATTAGAACCCCAATGTATGCCTCACTGCGTTTTAGAATAAGGGGTTCTTTATTTTCCAAAGCCAGAGAAGCATTTATACCTGCTAAAAGACCTTGTGCCGCTGCCTCTTCATAACCGGAAGTGCCATTTATCTGTCCTGCCAGGTATAAGCCCTTTATTTTTTTACACTGTAGAGAACTATCTATTTCTTCCGGATCAATAAAATCATACTCTATAGCATAAGCATAGCGTAAAATACGCGCCTCCTCCAAACCCGGAATACTGTGCACAATTTTTTCCTGAATTTCTGCCGGAAGCGAAGTAGAAATGCCGTTTACATAACCTTCAAAGGTATTCAGCCCTTCCGGTTCAATAAAAATGTGATGACTTTCCCTTTGGGGAAATTTCACTATTTTATCCTCAATAGAAGGACAGTAACGCGGTCCGATGCCTTTAATTATTCCGGAATAAAGAGCGGATTCAGTTAAATTGGCGCGAATAATTTGCTGCGTTTCTTCTGTAGTGTGGGTTATATAACAGGAAACAAGATTCTTCAGTTCTATATCCCGGTAAAAAGAAAAACCCTGAGGATTTTCATCCCCTTTTTGCTCTTCCAGTTTATTAAAATCTAAAGAGCGTAAATCCACTCGCGGAGGAGTTCCTGTTTTGAATCTGCGAACTTTTAATCCCAAAGCGAATAAAGAACGGGAAAGCTCTTCGGCAGATGGT
>JAKQEP010000016.1 GCA_029556475.1 Candidatus Atribacteria bacterium | reverse complement strand
AAGGCACTGGAACCTGAAAAATACTATATATTTATTATTCTCCATGAGTTTACACGTACCCCAATTACTTTTATCGATGTTAAGGATACACCCGAGGAAGCCGAAGCAGTAGCCAAAAAGAAACTTGCCTATATTTTCCATCAGGGACGTTTTGAAGACGACTTTTTAAATAGGAAACTTGAACTTATATAACCCTTAAGAATATGAAAATAGGCCTAAAATTTACTGCATTACCCGAGCGCCTTCGTTTTTATGTGGGGTATAATCGGACTTTTGATAATCTCCCTGCGCTTACCGAGAGTGATTTGGGGTTTGATGAATCATACAATGTTAAAGCCTATATCTCCCCCAATATAGACAACCATTATTATGCGCTTGTTACCTACCATTCTGGCTATGAAATAGCTGTGGGGGAAATGGACGAGATACAAAAGTGGGTAACTGAAACCGTTTATAAATACTGCAAAAAACAGGAGGTACAAAAAACAAAAGGATATGAGATATAAATGGAAACCGTCAAAAGCCCAAAAGCGTGAATTTGCTGAACGTATGGCAACCGATCCGACATACAGGAAAGCATACTACCGACGCAAAGAGCAAAGAGCCGAAAAAAGGCGTTTAACTTCAAAGTTTGATTACCCAACAGCAGGAGGGGAATATATCCCCACAGAAGACCAATATAAAGCAGCGTTTGAGTTGCTGAACTGCAACCCTACACCCGAACAAGAAAAAGCCTGTAATATGGTATTGTATGGCTATTCTTGTAAAGAGAAAATACACCACGATTTTATCCACCTCATCAATGAGTACATACGGACGAACTTTTTAATATAATAGCTATTATGTTAAATAGAGGTTTTTATATATGTAACATAAAACGCTAATATATAGGTAGTTAAAAATTGTATGTTTTTTGGGGCAGGGATCGGGACGCCCTTTTTGGTGTTTATTTAAGAGAAGTCGAGGACTTATAACCTAATCAGATAGCTTTTCCAATAGCTTTTTAGTTTCCTCATCGGCGACTACAATTAAGGGACTTTCTGCAGTAAGATTTAGGTTATTGCGTTGCCCAAAATTGGCGGGATCGGTGCGTTCCAACCACCACGCCGCCGATTGCCAGCTTGCATCATCAATGATGCGATGTTTGCATATATCATGCACCTTGGCATAACCTATTTCCTCGGCCTTTTTTATTTTATCAGAGAATTCAGAATATTTCCCCATCCACTGGCAAAATGTTTCAAATGAAATATTTGCCCCCTTTGCTGCAGCGACACGCCCCTGGCCATCTGCCAGCGCTGCAATTATTTTGTTTACCGTGCTTTTATTGTATTTCATAATTGCCCCCTTCTTATTGTTTTACAGCCGCTTACAAAGTTACAATAAAAAGCAGGTAATTGAGAATTTAAATTCCTTCTGGTGCGATTAAGAGTGTGTAAAACTTAAATCTTCTAATCGATTAGAAGAATTTCAATTCCTTCTGGTGCGATTAAGAGGATAAATCTTTGTTACGTAACAAAGAATCTATATTATCATTTCAATTCCTTCTGGTGCGATTAAGAGAGCCGATAAAACATCGTCACGGCGCCGTGACGATTTATTTCAATTCCTTCTGGTGCGATTAAAAGGTTTAGGGGGTGAAATAATTTCACCACCTAAGGTAATAGGCAAAAAAGGGGGGGGAACTGGAGGGGCTACCTTTATGAGAGTAAGGCAGTGCGCCGTTGTTGGCAAATTGTGGATAAATATGGGATAACTATGTTTTTGATTCTTATTGTTGTTTCGTGTTCTTATTATCTTTGTTTTGTTATTTAAAAAACTAAATGTATAACATTAAAAAACAAACTACTATGAAACAGGAAAAGGTTAAAATTTTAGATGCCAACAAAGAAATCTTAACCACCGATGAGGCGGCCGTGTTTTTAGGTATAGCAAAGGGGACGCTATACCAGTTAACACATAGGAAAGAAATCCCTTATTTCAAACTTGGGGGGAAGCTTAACCGCTTTTCTAAATCGGAGCTTATAGAGTGGCTTAAAGGCAGCCGAATAGAAAATAAGGGCAAATTTTGAAGTAGGTAAAGATTTAGTTTTATAATAACTATTAAAAACTTAAAAATATGAAAAATTTTTATTGGTTATTCAGGGAGAAGTGTATTTCAGCAATACCAGTAAACGAAGACAAGACCCCGAAGTTAAACGGCTGGAAAGTATTTCAAACAAGACTGCCAAGCCGTGAAGAGTGTAACCGTTGGGCTAATATCAATGGAACCCACAGCCTTGCCGTTGTTTGTGGGAGGGTGTCCCAAGGACTTGAGATAATAGACATAGACAACAAGGGGGAGATGGCAGCTAATATTTACAATGAAATTTGGGAGAAGCTAAAACAGGAAGCCCCTGACTTATTCAGTAGGCTTGTAATTGAGAGGAGTAAAAATAATGGT
>JAKQEP010000012.1 GCA_029556475.1 Candidatus Atribacteria bacterium | reverse complement strand
TAGGCATCTTTATCTTCTTCTTCCACCAACATTGTAAATAAACAGGATACATATTCATCCCCTAAACCGGCAAAATAATCTGCATAGCCACCTGCCAGAGTAGGAATAATACCATTTAGTGCATTTTCATAAAAGCGGAAAAGGTCTTTGGTTTTTTTTACTGTGCGTTTATACTCCTGTTGATATTCTTCTTTGGCTTCCAAATAATAAAAGGAAGTGCTTAAATCATCCGTTGCTTTTTTAAACAATAATTTAACCAGACGGGCAAAGCCCTCATCCGTATTAGCTTGATTAGCAGTTTCCCTAATTTCCTGCATCAAGTTCAAACCGTAATAAGGTCTTTGCAAAGAGCGTAAAAAACATTTGCTTTTGCCCCAGGTAGAAAGATCCCAGTCCTTTTCAAAATTCAGGTCTTGTGAGCTTAATTGTTGTTCTTTCAGCAGAAATTCCAGCTCATTAAAGTCATTTTCAGAAAGCAGGGAAAAATCCTGTAAATCCAAAGTATCGGATTTTGTTCTGGAGACAACAGGGGAAGATATATTTTCTCCCCTTAGAGTAGAAACCAGCATAAAACCCAGCATAAATGCCGTTAAAATCTTTTTCCTCATATTATCCTCTTCACTGTTTCACTTTCTTTAAACTTTGTTTTATTGTCAATCTTTAGATTAAACCTTAAGGAGTAATAAATTTTTTCTTTACTAAAGACAACGCAGTTCTCTAAAAACAATTTACTCTTCCTATTTGATCTTTGCTTATTAGTTAAACCTTCATTTTTCAGCTTAAATCGGAATTTACACCTCCCTTCTCCCGTTGCCCTATCATTTTGATTTAACCTCAAGACCTCAAGACCTCAAGACCCCAAGACCTCAAGACCCCAAGACCTCAAGACCTCAAGACCTCAAGACCCCAAGACCCCAAGACCCGTTTTTAGGGTTGACAAGCTTGAGCAAAGCAAAAGATTCGTCTTATGCAATATTATATAATTCATTTACCTTTGGAAATACCCAAGGAACTGGTTTATTGTTCATCCGCAGAAATTGTGGAAGGAGCAAGAGTAATAGTAAATCTTTCGGGGCGTTTATGGACAGGAATTTGCGGGAAAAAGACCTTGCCCGAAGAGGGTAAAGATATTAGATACAAAGCAGTTATAGAGATATTGGATACAGTTCCTGTCCTTTCACCGGAATTAATGAAATTAGGTTACTGGATGGCTGATTACTATCATTATTCTGTTGGCAAAGCACTTTTCGCTATGTTGCCTTCGCGTTTACTGCCTGAAATGGAGGCAAAGGTTATCTGGCTTTCACAGACCGTTCCGGAATCTTTTATACCCTTAAAAAAAGCAATAGATAAAAGTGAAAATCCTGTTCTTAAAACACTGCGCAAAGAGCTAACCTCATATCCCCTCTATAAAAGAATAGAGGAAGGTGAAGAACTGGGATTGCTGAAAATAGAGAGAAAATTAAATCATAAAGATAAACCCCGCACAGTTAATTATATAATCCGATTGCAACCTCCATTGGAGGAAGATACTTTACCTTTAAAACAAAGAGAAGCATGGGAAAAAATAAAAGAGGAAGAGCCCTCTTTCCCAATGTCCAATATAAGTTCCACAATCTCTTACAGTGCAATTAAAGCATTAGTTAAAAAAGGTTTTATCAAAATAGAACCACGCCACTTTGATCCCGAGTCCCTTTCTTTTGAAAATTCTTCACCCCTAAAACAAATTGAACTCAACTATGCTCAAGTTGAAGCCATAAAAGATATTATAGAGAGTTTTGGCAATTTTAATGTTAATTTGTTGTATGGCATTACCGGCAGTGGTAAAACAGAGGTCTATATTGAGCTTATCAGACATTATCTGGCTGCAGATAAAACCGTTATTTTTCTGATTCCGGAAATTGCTCTCACTCCTCA
>JAKQEP010000147.1 GCA_029556475.1 Candidatus Atribacteria bacterium | reverse complement strand
TTTTCTTCCGGCGGGAAATCTATTTGCAGTCCTCCGTTAAGAGCAGATAAATTATTTAAAACCTGCCAGAAGTCTCTGCCTTTTACTCTGCAGTCTTTATGCCCTGAGTGGATGGCTACGGCATCAAACCATGTGAGATGATATCCGCAGGACTGGCATTTGCCGGCAGGTATGCCTTCTTTCATGAGGAAGGATGGCTTTTTTTCTGGATGTGCCGGGTTAGGGCAACAGGCAGTATAACCGCCTGAGTTGGCTTTGAAATTGTTTAAAGGGGTGAGTCCGTCCGGGCCCCATATTTTCTCATGGGAGAGAGATTTATATAAATTTTCTAAAAGGTTCATGATTGAAATTCTCCTCTTTTACAAAGTTTTTTATCTCTTAGAAGGTGATTTCAATTTTCCCTAGAAAATTATATCTGTCATAATATATTTCACTAGGGTCAATTGAATAGATCTAAAAAAGTAGGTACCGAGGTTCGCAGCCTCGGTTCTGCAATTTTAGACTATTTTCTCCTTCATTCTTTTTTCAAAAGTTCTTCCTGAGTATTCTATTTTGTTATTGTTTATCCTTTACTGAAAAAAGATTTTTAAATCCCATAATTACCAGAATTTCCACCAGGGCTTTTTTGCCAGTTCCAATTCTTTTTTCCAGGCTTCCGATATCTCCATCTGTTTTTTTTCTGCCAGTTCCAATTCTGCCCGGTGAATTTCTTCCAGGTCTTTCAGTGCTCTTTCCTTTTCTCTTATAGTTGCTTCCTGTTCTTTTAATGCTGATTGGAAATTATCTTTTTCTTTCGTTAGTTCTTTTATGTTATTGGCATTATCAAGCAAGACCTGATTTAAACCTTCTGTCTTTCGGGTTTGCTCCTCTTTTTCTTTTTGTAGCAGTAAGATAATATTTTCTTTATTTTCTAATTCTACCGGACCAGGTAGAGCTTTAATCTGTTCCCTTAGAAGTTCATTTTCCTGTCTAATAGTTTCCAATCTTTCTCGTAAAAATAAATTTTCTTTTTCTACAGCTCCAAGCTTATAAAGTGCCTGGTCTTCAATTCTTTTCATTAGCTGTGTTTCTCTCTGACCTACGGCTTCATTAATAGCTTTTTTTACTATTTCTTCTATTGTAACACCATGCTGTTCCATGTTTTCCCATGTTTTCCCATAGGTGGGATTCCATGTTGTTTCATGTTGTTTCACAGTTTCTCCTAAAAACTCTTCAAGGTCTTTATTAGCAACGTAAATTAACTCTTTCCCATGTTGTTTCACTATTTCCCCTTTTAATTTTCCTTGTTTTATATAACGGTAAACAGTGGTTTTAGATTTTCCAGTTAGCCTTACCACATCTTGTATTGTTAATGTTCCATTCTTTCCCATGTTGTTTCACTCTCCGAAGAAAAATAATAAAAGCAGGTGAATTGCCTTATAACAAGACATCTTCACCTGCTTTTGTTAAATATTCCACAGATTAATAAAGTTTCCTTCTTTGTTATGGCAATGAGGATAATAGGTAGATGAAGCAAAGAACAGAATTGTGCCAGATTCATCAGGATTAAAATTAAGACTGTACCAGGTTTTATGTTTATGAATTGTTCGCCGTGCCAGATTCATCAGGATTAAATTTAATAATCGTGGCAGATTTGGTACAGTGCTGTTATGCAAGCTTTTTACCTTGCCAGATTTCATACAGATGAATTATTGTCCGTGCCAGACTTTTTTAGCTATTATGTTGGTGTTTAATTGTATTGAATAAATAGTTCGGCTTTTAATGGAGTCTTAAGTTCTGTTTTATATTTACTGCCTGATGGCCTTTAGGACCTTCTATAACATCAAAAATAACCTGATAGTATAAGTCTAAATTGTCTATTTCAATTCCTTTTAATCCTCTGTTGTGAAAGAAATAACTCTCTCCGTCTTCGCCTTTTATAAAGCCATAGCCCTGAGATGAGAAAAGTTTTATAACTTCTCCTTTTAAGTTTTTCTCTATTACAGGTAAAGCGGGTTTTATCTCTTTCCTGACAGGTGGTAGTTTTATCTCTTTCCTGACAGGTGGTAGTTTTATCTCTTCCTTGTTAGGTATGGGTTTTATCTCTTTCTTTTGTTT
>JAKQEP010000146.1 GCA_029556475.1 Candidatus Atribacteria bacterium | reverse complement strand
ATGATATCACGTTTGAAGCAACCCTCTGGTGATTTGAGTAAATGATTATCGATACATACTGTCATCTCATATAACCTCCTTCGTTCTATGATATTATAGTAACATAGACCTGGTGGCATATGAGCTAATAGTTATTTACTTAAAAAGAACAATTGAGTGGATGCCAAATCAATCAATTTTTAAATCTTTATAATGAAACATTTTTTTGTTATAATACGAAATATTGTTTTAAAAATATCATTAACAGGAGAAAAAGATGAAAATACCCCAAGAAATTCAGGATATTATTAATAATGACAAATCCATCTCATTCGGTACAACTAGCAAAAAAGGAATTCCAAATATCAATATAATTGCCATAAAAAAAATAGCTGATGATAAAACAATTTTGCTTGCTGATAATTATTTTAATAAAACACTTGAAAACTTAATAGAGAATAATAATGCTACCATCATTACCAAAAATGAGGTAGACAGAAAATGGTATCAGCTAAAAGGAATTTGCCGTTATATTAACGAAGGACATGAATACGAAGAATTTAAAAAATGGGTAAAATCTATAAAAGAGACTCTCCCGGCAAAAGGAATGGTTGTCTTTGAAGTTGAGCAGATATTTAATGTAGCATCAGGGCCAGATGCAGGAAAACCCATATCTTAATATAATTTACAATTCATATGATATAGTTAAAACAAAATATTTTTATTGGTTTTTTCTAACTAACTATAAATAAGTTAATTTAAGCTTTTTTTGTATCTCCACATAGAGTATCGGCGTCAGAGAGATAAGTATAATCATCATCCATTGATATAAAGTGAGTGAGCTAATCTGAAAAACCGACTGTAAAAAAGGTATTATCATAACAGACAGCTGTAAAAAGCCAGAGGCCAGGATTGCCAGTATTAAATAATGGTTGCTGAAAATTCCTAACTTGAATATTGAAAATTTAACAGAACGAGAATTTAGGGAATGCCATAGCTGACTAAAACTGAGAGTGCCAAAAGCCATTGTTTCTCCCACCTCCAGAGAATACTGACTATAACCATAATAGAAGGCGATGAGAGTTATAGTTCCAATAAAAAACCCCTGTGTGAAGATATTAAACCCCACCTTCCCCGAAAAAAGCCCTTCCTCAGGATTTCTAGGAGGCCTCCTCATCACATCCTTCTCCGCCGGGTCCAGGCCCAGTGCCAGGGCAGGTAGGCCATCAGTAACCAGATTGACCCAGAGAATTTGAATGGGGAGCAGAGGACGGGGCAGACCTATCAGAATAGCAACAAAAATAGTAAGGATCTCCCCTAAATTACAGGATAATAGATAATTTAAAAACTTTTGAATGTTCTGATATATTTTTCTTCCCTCTTCTACTGCCGAAACAATAGAAGAAAAATTGTCATCAGTCAAAACCATGTCTGCCGCCTCTTTGGCTACATCGGTCCCGGTAATGCCCATAGCTATTCCAATATCCGATTTTTTAATGGCGGGAGCATCATTTACACCATCGCCGGTCATAGCTACCACCTGATTATTTCTCTGAAAAGCCCGGACAATTTTCATTTTATGCTGTGGTGATACCCGGGCAAAGATGGTTGTCTTCATTACCACTTTTTCCAGCTCATCTTGTGACATTTTCTCTAATTCTGAACCGGTTATTAAGTTATCTCCCGGCCTAAAAATATCGAGTTGCTGGGCAACAACTTTCGCCGTAAGGGCATAATCTCCTGTTATCATAACCGGACGAATTCCCGCCCTGCGGCAGGTCTGCACTGCTTCCATTGCCTCTTTTCTGGGAGAATCAATCATGGCAATTAAACCTAAAAAAGTTAATTCACTCTCTGTTTTATCTATATCTAATTTCTTTTTCCCTACTATATTTTCTTTTTCCTGCTGATTTATTTCACGATAAGCAACAGCTAACACCCGAAGTGCCTCTAAGGCCAATCTGTTGTTCTGTTCAGTAATTTTCTCTTTTATAGATAGAGACAGAGGTAATATTTCACTTTTATTTCGATAATTGCTACAACGTTCCAGGACCTGTTCTGGAGCCCCTTTGGCAAATAATATTTCTTTCCCCTCAGGAGTTCTATGAATGGTAGACATTCTTTTTCGTTCTGAATCAAAGAGTAGTTCTCTTAAACGAGGATATATGTTTTCTAATTCCTCTTTCTGATAGCCGGCTTTAGCGGCAACCACCACTAAAGCTCCTTCAGTTGGGTCGCCTACAATCTCCCATTGTTTGGTGCTTTCGCTTTGCCTCAAATAAGAATTGTTACAGAGGAGAGCCGCTTTTAATAAGAGGGAGATGGTCTCATCATCATTGGGTTGAATAGATTGGTTCCCCTGACGGAATTCCCCCCGGGGCTGATAGCCAAACCCACCTACTTCTATCTCCCGGTCCGGCAAAACCAGCCTCTGAACAGTCATTTCGTTTTGGGTTAAAGTGCCGGTCTTGTCCGAACAGATTACCGTAGTTGCCCCCAGAGTCTCCACTGCCGGCAGACGTCTGATAATAGCATTTTTTTTAATCATCTGCTGTACACCAAGTGCCAGGACAATAGTAACTACAGCAGGCAACCCTTCCGGCACTGCTGCCACAGCCAGAGAAATCCCGGTAAGAAACATATCAAAGAAAGAAATTCCTCTTATATATCCCAAGAGAACAACAATTGCTACTACAAACAGGATAATCATTCCCAGATTTTTACCCACTTCATTTAGTTTTTTTTCTAATGGAGTGGTTTCCTTTTTCTGTTCCTGTAGCATACCGGCAATATGACCAATTTCCGTGTCCATACCGGTAGCAATCACCAGCCCTCTGCCTCGTCCGGCTATTGCTGTAGTCCCCATATAAGCCATATTCTTGCGATCTCCTAATAGTACATCTTCCATGTTTACAATTTGCTGGCTATTTTTCTCTACCGGTTCTGACTCCCCGGTTAATATTGCTTCCTGAACACTTAAATCGGTTACCTCAACGAGACGTAAATCAGCGGGTATCTTATCACCTGTCTCCAACAGAACTACATCTCCGGGAACCAGCTGAGTTGACTTTATTTTCTTTCGTTTGCCATCCCTAATAACCAGCGCTTCAGGAACAGTCATTTTTTTTAAGGCTTCTAAGGATTTTTCTGCCCTAAATTCCTGTAAGACACTTAAAATGGCATTCAAGAAAACAATAATTCCTATAACAACGGCATCGGTCACCTCTTCTAACAATATTGCCACGCCAGCTGAAGCAAGCAATATAATTATCAGGACATCCTTAAACTGATCTATCAGCATATGCCAGATAGTTCTTTTTTTACCTTCCTTTAATTGGTTCTGTCCAACTTTTTCCAGTAACTGTTCGGCTTGAGCAGAAGTCAATCCTTTGGATATTGAAGTATTCAACTCTCGTTCTATTTCCAGTATTGATTTTAAATAGTATTGTTTAAATTGATTCTCTTTTTCTGCCTTTATTTTCATATTCAATTAATTCCACTCTAATTAGATATTTTTTCTACTTTCCTCAAAAAGCTCTTTAAGATAAGGGAAACTCCCCTTTATTCCCTGCAGGTTTTGGATAAAAGCTTTACCCTTATCAGGTAATGCGGATAAAAAAATTGAATAAAATTCCAGGGAATTCTGATGGTATCTCTCATAGAATTGCCTTCCTTCCTCTGAAAGGGTAACCAGTATTTTTCTTCGGTCCTGTTGAGCACGACGCCTTTGCAGTAAACCACGTTTAATCAAGCGATCAACTATACTGGTCATAGTGGTTGGAGCGACATAGATTATTTTAGCAAGTTTGCTCATGGAGGCAAATGACTCTTTACCTAAAAACTCTACAATAAAATGCTCGGTTATATTCAGAGATGTTTTCTTATCCCTCTTATAATAACTGGAAATATGTGCCCACAATATCTCAGTAAATTGGAGAAAAAAGTCATCTATTTCAGCAGCTATCCTTTTCTCCTGTTCCCCATCCTTTACCATTTGCATACCTTAGTTTTAATATATTTTATTATATGATTATCGTATCATAAATATTTTAATGACCACCAATAATAAAGTCAAATGGATTAATAAAATTTTATAAAACTTTGTGTTATCCTACCTTTAAAACTATATAAGGTTATACTGAGAAAAGAACTCCCTAGTTTTGCAGTAAGCCAATAAGGTCAAGTTCTATAAATCCTTGCAAGCAGCTGTTTGCAGGGATATTTTTTGTCAAATAATTAGATAATACCCGTTGCTTTATGTTGTATATCATGATACAATATATGAAAAACGGAGGTGTTCATATGTATCTACAGATCGGTAACAACAGGGGCCGTAAATATCTCTCAATCGTTCAGGGCTACAGAGACCCGCTAACAAAAAAAGTCAGACATAGAACAGTCAAATCCCTGGGCTATCTTGACCAGCTTGTAAAACACT
>JAKQEP010000090.1 GCA_029556475.1 Candidatus Atribacteria bacterium | reverse complement strand
CTTATCCCATGACACTGCTGGTGATTTATGGCTTTTACCACGTCTTACTTGTTGCTTGGAAGGTAGGGCAATGAGTAGGTTTTCATCATTTGCAATTTTGAATAAATCAGCAACTGGTAGGGCTTCCATTTCCTTGCTTTCACCTTCATCTAAAATGGTACTTTCACTTTCGGAAACGTTTATATTAGTTGAAGAACCAATATTTCTATTGGAAGTCCCCAAACTTCCATTCTTTTTCCCTTTTGACATATAGTAACCCCACCATTACCAGCCCTTGTATTCAAGATACGCTTTTATGTCGTCGGGGTTTTTCATGCCATCTAAGAAGTTATCAATGCTCTCTCGCACCAATTCTGCCATTGATAGACTAACGTCATGTTCTTCCTCAATGGCCTTTTTTAAGGTTTTAAGGGCTTTTAACTGCTTGGGCCTTACATATACACTCATAGAATGTAGGTTTCTTATTGAACTCATGTGCTATTCTCCATTTGAAGAAAAGGAGTAATTTAGTCGGGAATAGCTTTTAACAAAAAGTTCATATACCACTAATTGACAGAACTAAGGATTAGTTCTGTACGGAGTTGTGTCAATTCCCAATAGAACTACCAGGTAGGGGAGAATTGAAAGGAACGTTTTGGAATTAAGCTTTTTTGTACTGGTGGTAATCTCCAAGTTCCACCAGTATCAATCCCCACTAAAATTTTTGTGATACTAATATCAACTCCATAACTTCATTTTTGACTTTATATTGGATAGTAGTTCTTATAATAGTTTTCGCTTTATAAGAACACGTCAAGTGAACTTTGCTTGGAACGGTCAATTTTACAGCTTACACTTGAAATCTACCAATCTGTCTTTATGCGCTAGACCAGATATGGATCAATAGGTAATCTTAGGGTTTAAAACTACCATTACTACTACTATTAATCATTTACACTGTTCTTTATGATTAAAATCAGGTTTCTGGTGTTTTTAGTTTTCTGATTGTAACCTCTATATAGTCCCCCTCCTGGATACCTGCAACCGTCAAGAGGTGGTCAGGGATATAAACTTGTTTTCCTTTTCGTCTTGTTATTGAAGTATATCTTTCAATTTCAGTCATGACTTTTCACCAGGTAACTATATTGCCCTGGTGATATATACTAATTACCAATTACCAGGATAAACCATATAAAAATAATATTATCTGTCAGTGTTGGTACTGGTGGGGTGGTATTATTTTTAACCTAATCGAAAATGGCATAAATGCACCAATTACCCTACATGAATTAGGTCAGAAATAGTAATTTCTCGAATTATCGAAAATGCCATAATCGGGCCTCTGAAAACATGACAGATTTTAAACAGCTTCTGCCATGAAATAGAATAGACTTACCTGGTGAACTAGTGCATTCTTGTTGCATTGTTACCATAATTTAGGTGGTCGT
>JAKQEP010000123.1 GCA_029556475.1 Candidatus Atribacteria bacterium | reverse complement strand
ATTACCCGAATCCTTTTAATCCTAAAACTACTATAGCTTTCACTCTGGCAAAAGCAGGTAAAGTAGATATCAATATCTATAACCTTAAAGGACAGAAAGTTAAAACCCTGCTCTCCGATAATCTGCTTCCCGGAAAACATTGTATTGTTTGGGACGGCAAAGACGATAAAGGCAGTGGCTTAGGCAGCGGAATTTATTTTGTTAAAATGCAAACCGGGAAAACTACTGAAACCCGTAAAATAACTCTTCTCAAATAAGGGAGTAACCAATGCGCAAATATTTAATTCTAACAATGCTGCTGTTTTCTCTGTCCTTATTAACAGCAGGGGATTACACTATTGGTACGGGAATAAATAATCAAAATTATGTTCCTTTTTATGGCGGTAATAACTATGGCTGGAGTAGATTCTTTTTTACTGCAGATGAACTATTGGCTGCCGGAATGACAGGAACTGTTGAAATTTCCAAAATCGGCTTTCAGCTGGTAGTTAACACTTTGGATAATTATATAACTAACAACCAACGGATTTATATTCGCGAGTTTTATGACGAAAATTATCCTTCCAGTCCTCAATATATTAATCCTTCCAGTTATCCGATTGCCTATCAGGGAACTATTTCTTGGACAAGTCCCGGCTGGGTTTTTATTCAGCTAACAAATCCTTATTCTTATACCTATAATGGCGGGAGCCCTTTACCCAATGGAATTGAAATTCTCTGGGAAAACAGAGATGGTTCAGCTCAAAGCCCCTATCCAAGATTTGCATCTACTCAAACGAATGACTATAGAGCTGCTTATAAATATAATAATAGTTCTTTTCCTACTGGTTCCGGAAGCAGAACTAAAAACAGACCTAATGTCTGGTTTATTTCACCTGCTACTACTGTTCCTAATCCGGCAGTTAATCCTATTCCTGCCAATGAGGCAATTGGAGTGGAGATAACTACGAATCTGAAATGGACCAGTGGAGGAGGTGATCCTGACGATTACCTTGTCTCTTTGTATACAATTGATCCGCTTACATATCTTATGAATAATCAGATAACCACTTCTACCACCTATACTTTGCCTTCCTTACTGGAATATAGTACTACTTATTATTGGAG
>JAKQEP010000096.1 GCA_029556475.1 Candidatus Atribacteria bacterium | reverse complement strand
GGGCTTATTCACCAGAAAAATACCATTCTAAAACACCGCACTCAGAGCCGTTTTAGACCAGTTATCAGGCATTTTACTGGCACTCAGGCCATAGGAATAATACTTATCAATACTTATGAAAGCGGTAAAAGCCGGTTAAATGGCAGTTTTTCAGGGATACCTTCCCAGGGTAAGAGCTGGTCATTTTGAAAGACATAGACAGAGTAATGGTTCTATCACTGTCAGTAGGTCCGTTAATCCGGACAGGTGGACCGTCACCCACAAGAGAAACACAGACAGGAAGCCATTCTTTTTTATCTGACAATAGCCAGGGCGACGGATGCCATATTACCTTCCCAGGGGAACAGGCAGGACTTTCCTTTCCTTTTGTGGAATAGATCTATTGAACAGGTGAAGAGACTCTTGTTATAATGACGGAGTAATTCACCTGTTTTATATTTTCCGGTGTGGAGGCTGTACCATGGAAGAGAAACAAGAGTTATTTACTATACAGGACATTATCAGGTTAACCAGGATTTCACAGAATACCATTTACCGTTATATCCGGCAGGGTAAAATTAAGATCTGTAAAATGATAAAAAGTGGTAAACAGGTTATTACCATAGAAAAGCAAGAATTAGAGCGGTTTTTAGGTTATTCTATAAAGGGAGATACTACCAGTGGTAAACAAGATACTACCAATAATAGTATAGATACTACCAGTGGTAAACAGGATACTATCAATGGTAGTATCTATGATAAAATCCTTACAAAATCAGACATTAAAGAACTTTTTCAAGAGCTGATACAGGAACAGAATACCATTATAATGAAGCCCATAGAAGAACAGGCCCTTTATCGATTGGGGAAGATAGAACAGGAGAATAATTTCTTAAAGGCAAAAGTTGAAACCTTACTTCAGGAGCTGGAACAGTATAAATCATTACCAGGCCCGGCAGATATGGAGAAGTGGAAGAAGGAAAAAGAAGATCTGTTATCTGAGGGAGAGATTCACCGGCAGGAGCAGGAAGAAAAACACAGGAAGGAACTGGAAGCAGTAAAGGGAAAATATGAAGATTACCTGCAAAAAGAAAAAGAAGATCTTCTGTCCAGGGCTGAGACCATTCAAAAGGAGCAGGACAGCCGGTATAAGGTAGAGTTAGAGAAACAGAAGAAGGATATAGAGGAGGCCCACCGGCAGGAGCTGGAGAAGATAAAGAAACAGGCAGAAGAGGAAAAGAAACAGATTGCAGAAACCTGGAGGAAAGAACTGGAGGAGGCACGCCGGCCCTGGTGGAAGTTCTGGTAAGCAACGACCTAAATTTAATTTAGATCGTTACCATGCAATCAGAAGGCTATTTTTAACAGGGCTTAAATTCCTGCGTAACATTCCCCCTGTTTAGACCGAAAACATTCTATTGTACTTTTTGCGGGAATGGGCAAAAACACTCACTGAAGAAATTTTCAAAGAAACATTTACCCTGTTTCCCCTGAAATATACATGAACCCTTTACCGGCCTTTTCGAGGGGATGGGCAAAATATCCATTTTAGAGCCATTTTCATAAAGGGTTATTTTTGATAATTTTATACAGTCACTTCAGGGAATCTCTTTTTAAATTCTGCTATATAGAGAGATGCCTTAATTTTTGGCAGTGATACAAATTTACCGGCAGGTGAGTTATCTACATCTAAAATTACTCTATATAGATCATCAGGTCTTAAATCCATAAGTTTTTTAAGTATATCTTCAGGGCTATCCTTCTTCTTTTCCTCTTCCCATCTATTGACTGTCTCAGTGAAGAAATTCTTTTGCACCTGTACCATGGCACCCGGAGCCGGGGGAATTTGCCGGAAAGCTGGATCAGATGAACCAGTAACAGGAGGCTTTATTTTTTCATTCTTTATAGCAGTCAGGAAATAGTTATCCGGTTTTTTCGGGGTATGTTTTCTAATACTGTCAGTAATTCTCTGAGTAATTGCCTGTATCTGTGGAGCAGTGAAACCTTTTTCCTGAAGAATGGCCTTGCCTTCTATTATGGCCTTATCGGAAGGAGCTGGAGACTGTATCTTTGTTACATCCGGCAGAATACTTCCCAGGGAAGAGAAACCAACATTACTTGTCGGGGCAGGAGGGCAAGGTAAATTAATAGCAGGGTTGTTTGAATTACTTTCTTTAGAGCTGGTAAGAAAATTTTTCATATCAGGTAAACTATCAAGAGAAGGTTTCTGTGGTTTTTCTTTTATTGTCTGTTCTATATTTAAAGAAGTATTGGAGTCGTCTTTTTTGAGATCTTTTTTTCTTGATAGATTTTCTTGATTTGATAGCAAAGTACTATCTGATTTTTTATTATTAGATATATTTTTAATATCTAATGTGCCTTTATTAGATATAGAAGTACTATCTAATATTATGGTAATTAAACTACCTTCACCCTTTACATGAGATTTTATTGACCGAATAAAATTCTTTTTTTCCAGTCTATTTATGACCCTTGCAACATTAGGTTGACATATACCAGTCTTACTGGCTATATACCGGGTAGAAAGTTCTTTTGTGAGAGTCAACCTTGTATCCTCAAATAAAAAAACTTCATCTGCAATAGTATCCATAATTTTATACTGATTACCCTTTAATTCTGACCTCATCCTGTTTTTAAAGCTAAATACCACCGGGGAAAATTGATAGTTAATACTCATAATACACTTCCTTCTTTACAAAATATATATAGAAGTGTTATAATTGGCTTGCAGAAGGGTTCCACTTTTCGAAGGGGAACTCTAACCATTTATACCACTTTTATTATTTTTTCATCTAACATGTTCTATCTGAAGTTTTTATTCTCCTTCTAAATACAATAAAAATATATAAGCAACAATTTTTTTAATATTGCATTATAGGAAAAGTAAAAAGTTTTTTTATAATGAATTAATAAAACCGGATATCTAAACTTTTATTGTAACAAAAATGGATTTATATCATTAGAAGGAATTTGTAAATTTTGTATAGAAATGTTAAACTATAAGCATAGAAATTATTAATAAATATATATATGAAAAGGCTCACCCCAGGAACACGGCCCTACAAAGCAAGTGTCCGAGGTGGCCTTCTCATATATACATAACAATATATATTCCTTTTCCAAGAATACATTATAACATAAAGGAATATAAACAGGGGAGATCTATGTAAAAAATCGAGAAAGGGAAGTGTTATTTGTATGATACTAAAAAACATTACAATATGTGTTCTTCTTTTATTAATATTATTTATTTCTTCTTCCTGTAATGTAGATTTAAATTCATGTAATGCAGATACAAAAAAATCACAAGAAAATTATAAAGCAAATTTAGACGAAGTCTTACAAGCTATAGCAGGTGAACTTTATGTATGTAATGGATTCTGTAATGTTTATTCTGAGATTTGGAGTAAGGCTATAAACGACGATGAGGATTTTAGTAAAGTATTAAGTAAAGCTCGTGATCGTGCAGAAGAAGGAGGATTTATAAAAACATTACAAGATAAAAAAAATAAAATAAAATTTTTGATGAAAGAACTTAAAGATCCCCCTGATGAATATAAAGAAAGTTATAATGTTTTATTAGATTTATATACTGAATATACACATTTGGAAAGTTTAGCTGAAGAACCAAGTGGATCATTAATATCATATAATAACGATGTTAATGAGTCAATTAATAAATGCCAGCAATTAATGGAAAAAATAAAAGTGTTAAAACCCTAAATATTATTAAGGAAAAAGGGAAGTGTTATTTTGATAAGATTAACTCTATTTTTTCTTATAGCAATCCTTTTATCAATTATTTTTTTTAATGGAGGATGTAATGCTTTAAAGCCAGAACCTACGCCTACTGTTATTCCAACGCCAACACCTTTATCATTTCAAGATTATTATAATAAAGCCCTATCTCTTAGTAAACAAAAAAAATATGAAGAAGCTTTGAATTTTTTTGATAAAGCTTTAGAAATTGAACCTAAAAATAAAATAGTTAAAAATTCCAAATTAGAGATATTAAAACTTCTAAATAAGATAAAAAAAGCAGAAGTATATATAGAAAAAGGTAATGAATTATATGGGGAAAAAAATTTTAATGATTCAATCGCATATTATAATAAAGCGATAAAATTAAATCCACAAAGTAAGGATGCTTGGTTATATAAAGGATATTCCTATGAATGTTTAGAAAAATATAAGATAGCTATAGATTGTTATAATAAAGTTTTAGAGTTAGATCCTGGTAATCAAGATGCTATAGAATGTTCTATAGAAGCAAAAAAGGCATTATCTAATCCTATTCCTAGTCCATTACCAAAGGAGTCAATTAAAGAAGAAGCAGCTTCTGCAATACAAATAGATAGTTCAAGTAATGATAATTGGAAAGATTATGGTATAGAGTTTGATAGTAGAATAGGGACTTTTCCTTTAAGGAAACCGGATACTTTTAGTGAATATCGTTATGATGATATTGTAAATTGGTTAGGTCAACCATCTTATTCTTTACCAAAAATAAGCTCAAACGCAATTATACAACCATCAAGATTTAGCAAATTACATAGTATAGAACATATTGGGGAGTTAGTTTATTTAAACTATGGGATCGGTTATATATATGATAGAGTCACAAAGATAATATTAGGCATACATATAGGAAAGAAAATAAATTCTACTTCTTGTTACTTTTATGAGTTTACTAAAAGTGGTAGTAATAAAAGTTTTAATATTGACTGTGATTACAGTGTTTTTAGTCAATTAAGTGATGACTTATATGTAAAAAAGAATAATAATTTTACCTTTGAAATAATTGAACCTAATAAAGGTCTTATATTTATTGCTTCTGGTGAGACAATAGAGGAATCTAAAGTAACAGATATTATTATAACTTACCCTGATTGGTTAAAATACGAGTAGAGGATTATTATCTATGATAAAACTTACCTGTCATTCCTGTGGTGGCAAACTGGAAATAACAGACGATATAGAACGTTTTGCCTGCGGTCATTGTGGTACGGAATGGTTAGTAAACAGATCCGGGGGAATCGTTTCTTTAAAAGCTGTAGAGAAACAGTTAGGAGATATTAAAAAACATACAAGTCAAACTGCTGACTCTACACAATATATAGCGTTAGATGCGAAGATAAAAGATTTAGAGAAAGAGATAGCAAGTGTTCA
>JAKQEP010000083.1 GCA_029556475.1 Candidatus Atribacteria bacterium | reverse complement strand
ATCCCAAAACCAAAAAACCTTTGAAGATTCCGGCACGCAAAGTTCCGGTTTTCAAAGCTGGTAAAAAACTCAAAGAGGCAGTTAAAAAAGCCAAATAGTACAATTCCTTTACAAATGGGGCAGAAGACATTTCTTGTTTTCTGCCCTTTTTTAGTCCGGAGTTATTTTTGCCTTTATAACTGTTTGCTGTAATATAGTTTTCCCATTTAACAGGCATAAATATTTTCCTGGCTGATGTGGATTTCTGCGAAAGCAGAAGTTCTGAGATTTCTATGCAATATAATTTACATCCAATAATAAGAAACAAGGTTAATAGAGAAAAGGAGTTGGCGAAACAGGACTTTGCCTTAACCTTTTTTCCCTTATTGCCTTTCCATAATTTATAGTGTCCAAAATAAAAAATTTACTTTAGGTTGCAATAACTTAGCTTGCAATTGGCGAGACCTTTACCTGTTTTTAGACAGCGCATTATTTCCTGCCAAGTTGATTCTTTTATGTTGCTTAAACACTTCTTAAACGATTCCTAAACGAAGTTAAGGTATTGTTTAAGGATCGTTAAAGAGTCGTTAAAGAAACGACTAAGCAACAGGTAGTTAAACTACATCCACAATGCAATTTAGTAAATCAAGATAATGAACAGGGCAAAGATTTTGTCTTGTAATTTCATTCAGCAAAAAGCTGATATTATCATAAGTTTATGAACTACGGAACTATCGGGTAAAGTATCTTTTGCCAGCTCAATTTTTTCTCATATCTGAGCAACAAGACATTCCTTTCATCGTCCTATAGTATCCCTCCTGATTTTTTTTATCACAGGAAGATATACTCATTATTTATGGCTTGTCCATAAAAATGATGTATAAAATACTTTTGGGGGTGATGATGACTCCTGAGGGAAGAACATTTTTTCACGCAGATTACACTGTTTTATGTATATGGAGTTTACCAAAATAAAGGATGAATCAGTAAATATAAAATCTATGTTATTCTGATTTATGCGTTAAATCCGTGTTGCTGATAAGGGAATATAAACCTTCCTGCTAAACCGGTTGAGTAAGAATTACGGCGGAAAGTGGTTGTAATTGTTGCGTTGTCTCTAAAGTTCCAAATAGAATTTCACCCTCCTCAGAAATATCTATAGTAGCAGGATCAAGCCCCAAATTCAGGAATACCAGTATTTTTTCATTTTCTCCTTCACGCATAAAAGCAATGGTATTTTCCGCAGCAGGTATAAAAGCAAAATTGCCTTCCCAAAATGCAGGATGAGCTTTCCTTAAAGAGATTATCTGTTTATAAAAAGCCCTTACTTCACAGGCAACCGGATTTTTTTCCCAATTCCAGTTAAAAGGTCTTCGGTTATCCGGGTCCTTTCCACCTTCCATAGCAATTTCATCTCCATAATAAATATGGGGAGCACCAATAAAACACATTTGGAATATAACAGCCAATTTAAGGCGTTGAACATTTCCCTGACAGATTTCAAAAATGCGAGGTGTATCATGACTACCA
>JAKQEP010000032.1 GCA_029556475.1 Candidatus Atribacteria bacterium | reverse complement strand
TTACATTAAAACAGCCCTTAAACAATTTGGTTCTGAGCTTAACCGCTATCGCGAGGTTAAACCTGGTATTTTGTATAAACATCCTCCGGCACAGGATAAGTTAAATCCTCTGACCGTGAGTAAAGAACAATTTTTAAGTATCTTTCAAAGAAGTACTTTTCCCTCCCAGATAGAATATTTAGGGCAATTTTTATACCAAAATTTTCAAGGCCTCAGCACAAAGAGCGCTATAGATATAACCGCCTCTTTTAATTTACCACCTGATTTTACACTAATTCCGCTAACTTCAGAGAAAATAATTACTTTATGGGAAGAATTTTATAATCTTCGTGAAAAAATTGTAAAACACGATATAAAAGCACAGTTATTGATTGACAAAGAGAGTGGAAAGGCAGTTGGCTGCTCCCTGCTTTCCTCTGGCATATTTAAAGAGACTGAATATTTATCATTTGATCGGGTTTCTACCTGTCTCGAATCTTTTTATCATATAACAGTGAATGAAGAAAAGAAACAAAAGCTCTATCAGACTATTAAGAAAGTACTTCAAAAAACCCGGGAAAAATTGGAAGAAAAAAAGAGTTTTTTGGAGCAAAGAGAAAAAGAGATAGAGAATTGTGAACAGTATCGTAAAAAAGGTGAATTAATTATGGCTAATTTGTGGAATATAAAAAGAGGCATTGCCCAGGTTAGCCTAGTGGACTACACTCTTCCCAACCATCCCAGAGTAGAAATTGCTTTAAACCCTGATTTATCACCACTGCAAAATGCCCATCAATTATTTCAAAGATATAAAAAATTAAATCCAGGTAAAGAAAGAAACAGGGAGCAGTTATTGGAAAATCAGAAATCTTTAAAGCAATTAAAGGATATGTTTTCAACATTATATGAAAGTAAAAATTCTCTATCTGAACTGTCTGCTCTTTATCAGGAATTAACCGTTCCCAATTATATTAAAAAGAAAAAAGTAGGCAATGGAAAACATTTAAAAGGGAGAGTGCCCTCTATTCAAAAACTTATCTCCAGTGATGGATGGACAATTCTGGTAGGAAGAAATAACCGACAAAATGAATACCTTTTAAGGCATCTTTCCAATGGTAATGATTTCTGGTTACATAATCAAACCAGACCTGGGGCTCATGTTTTGATAAAAAATCATCAAGGATTACCGGTTCCCCCTCCCGATACTCTCATCTTTGCCGCCCGATTAACCGGTTATTATAGTAAGGTTAAAAACAATGAAACAGCGCAAATAGTTTATACTTTTAGAAAATATGTAAAGAAGCCTAAAGACTCTATAGCTGGCAAGGTAATTTATTCTCAGGAAAAAAATATAGCTGTAGTTATAAATTATGAAGAAATAAAGAAAGAAATAAATAAATTGATAGTGGTTTAAGGGGTAGCAAGCATCTTTAGCTGTTCCAGAAAATCATCTGGCAAAGGGGAAGTAAAGGTTAATGATTGTTGCTTTACCGGATGCACGATTTCTAAAAAATGTGAATGCAAAGCCTGTCTATCTATTATCAGGGAAGGGTCGTCTCTCTTAAATGAACCATAAACCTTATCGCCTACTACAGGATATCCTAAATAGGATAGATGGACCCTTACCTGATGTGTACGCCCCGTATGAAGATCTAATATTAAAAGAGTGTGTGATGCAAAATATTTGATCACCTTAAAATAAGTCTTTGCTTCCCGCCCGCCAATATTAGTAACCGTCATTTTATTGCCATGTTGAGGTGATCGACCAATGGGGGCATCAATCCACCCTTCCTCATCTTTGACCAGATTATGCACCAATGCAATATATTTTTTTATTACTTTTCTCTCTTTAATCTGTATGCTCAAAGATCTGTGGGCAAGTTCTGTTTTGGCAATCATCATTAAACCTGAGGTTTCTTTGTCCAGACGGTGCACAATACCAGGACGGTTTATCCCACTGATGCCAGAAAGCTGCCCCTGACAATGGAAAAGCAGGGCATTGACCAGAGTACCACTGTGTACCTTTCCGGTGGGATGGACAATCATACCGGCAGCTTTGTCAATGACCATCATATGCTCGTCCTCATAATAAATATTAAGAGGAATGTTTTCTGGCTGTAAAACTAATTCACGGTTATCAGGTATAGCTAAAGAAATATTATCACCTGATTTTAAAATATGACTGGGCTTTATTTCCCTGCCGTTTACAGTGATATGCCCCTGATTTATCAATTCTTTTATCCTGTTTCTTGATAAACCAGCTATGTTCTCCTTAGCCAGGAAAATATCAACTCTAACCCTTTCTTTTTCCTGAAATTGGATATTATGAACAAATTTTTGGGAATTTTTGCTGTTCATGATACTATCACCAAAATGGGGATATGCCTAATTTGATAGTTTTCCTGGTAAAAGATTCTTCACTCTTCCACTTCCAGCATATTGCTTTTCTTGTTGTCATCCTTTTGCTGGAACAAAAAATGAATAATTAGTAAAAATATCCCTATATTAAGAGATGTATCGGCTATATTAAATATAGGCCATATCCTGAAATCTAAAAAATCAATTACACTTCCTATTCTAAATCGATCTATTAGATTACCCAGAGAGCCTCCAACGAGTAAGATGAAGGAGAAAAATACCAGTTTATTATTTCTGGCAATCTTTAATAAAAGAATAATTCCAATTAGAATAATTACCAATCCGGTAATAATGAAAGTCTTATTGCTGAACTTTAACAAGCCAAAAGAAGAAAAAGGATTCTGAATATAAGTGATATGAAAAATATTATTAATAATGGGAATAGATTCCCCCAATTCCATAGTACTGGAAACCCAGACTTTGCTGACCTGGTCGGTGAGAATTACCAGCAATACCCCGATAATAAAATTCATTTAATCTCCTTGTTTTTTGTTAAAAATATAGTGGTTTATGGCAAGTTATAAGTTAATGAGTAAAAACAGTTGAGAGACTTCTTCTCCCTCATTTTCTTACCATAAAAGAAAAAATCCAATCATCTCCTGTCATTGCACGCAGGTTGATTATCTTTTTTCTGTCCTTGTGAGCCTACTCATGGCAGGCACGGTAATCTAATACTATGCAGCCCGTATCAAAATGTGATTGAAAATGGGTGGCAGTTCACCAAAAAGTGAAAAATATAAGCTATAATGGAAAGAATAAAGATGCTAAAGGACCGTCCCTTAGCAGCTTTCAGTTTCCAGTACTGAGGCACATCTGGCACAAACATTACTATAACGATTATTACTTCCCACTGTTTCAGAATAACACCAGCATCTTTCACATTTTTGACCAGGGGCAACTTTTATAACTATAGAAAGCTCCGGGACTTCTTCCCCTTGAAAGACATTATCTTCTGATATCTGCTCTTTGCTTGAGAATAGATTAACTTTTGAGACGATAAAGAGCATTTCCAGTTTTTCTTTATTCTGATTCAGATAATCATACAAGGATTTATTCCCGGTATAAAGATCAACCTGAGCTTGAAGAGCATTACCAATAAGGCCATCCTTCCTGCGTATTTCCAGAGCCTTCAAAACATCCTTTCTAACCGCTAACAGTTTATCCCATTTCTTTTCCAGCTCTATTTGTAATAAATTTCTATTTACCTGGGGCCATTCGGCCAGGAAGACACTCTCCTCCTGTTCATAGAACTTGTTTAAAATCTGCCATATCTCTTCAGCTGTAAAACTTAGTACCGGGGCTATCAATCGAGTTAATCCACTTATTAAGTTATATAAGACAGTCTGAGCTGCTCTACGGGATAAAGAATCTGAAGCTAAAACATATAGCCTGTCTTTAATTATATCAAGATAGAACGAACTTAAATTTAAGGCACAAAAATTATGAATATCATGATAAAGAGAATGAAATTCATATTGTTCATAGTTTGCAGTAGTCATTTCTATTAAAGTCTGAAACTGGCTCAAAATAAGTTTATCAATTTCTTCTAATTGTTCATAAGGCACTGTATGTTGAACAGGATTAAAATCATACAGATTTCCCAGGATAAAGCGAGAGGTATTCCTTATTTTTCGGTATATCTCCACTAATTGTTGTAATATTTTTTTAGAAATCCTGATATCTTTCTTGTAATCCGAGGATGCTACCCAGAGTCGCAGGATATCTGCTCCAAACTGATCTATTACTTCCTGCGGTGGAATTACATTACCTATCGATTTTGACATTTTTTTACCTTTTTCGTCAACTATAAAACCATGTGTCAATACTGACTTAAATGGAGCATTATCAAAGGCTGCTACCGCCACCAAAAGTGAGGTCTGAAACCAACCACGGTGTTGGTCTGAACCTTCCAGGTATAATTCGCAAGGCCAGTGTAATTCTTTTCTGTTCATCAATACAGCAGCATGGCTGCATCCTGAATCAAACCAGACATCCATAATATCTTTTTCTTTTTCAAATACTGTGCCCCGACAATAAGGACATTGAAATCCTTTGGGAAGAATCTCTTCAGCACTCATTTTAAACCAGGAATTAGAACCCTTTTCTCTAAACAATTCCTTCACTATATTGATGGTTTCAGGAGTAATAACTATCTCTTTGCATTCCTGACAATAGAAAGCAGGGATAGGAACTCCCCATACTCTCTGGCGTGAAATGCACCAATCAGTCCTCTCTGCAACCATATCATAAATCTTCTCTCTTCCCCAGCCGGGAATCCATTGAACCCCATTAATTGCATTCAAAGATTGCTCTCTGAATTTATCAACAGAAACAAACCATTGTTCAGTAGCTCTGAACAGGATTGGATTTTTACAGCGCCAGCAATGAGGGTAAGAGTGCCTTATTTTACCTGCTCCTAAGAGATATCCCTTTTCTCTTAAGGCCTCAATTATTTTTTTATTCCCTTCTTTATAGTGAAGTCCATTAAAAGGTCCGGCATTTTCATTGAGTCTGCCTTTACTATCCAGTACAGAAATAATGGGCAGCCCATATTTCATACCGATCTCATAGTCTTCCTGTCCATGTCCTGGTGCAGTATGTACACATCCAGTACCTTCCTCTAATGTGACATGTTTTCCCAAAATGATAACTGAATCTCTATCCAATAAGGGGTGCCGGCATTTAATACCTTCAAAAACACTGCCAACCTGTTCAGCCAAAACCTTATAATCGTCCACTCCTATTTCTTTCATTACTTTTTCTACCAAACCAGAAGCCAGGATTAGATAACCTCTCTCTGTCTTTACCAGGCTGTATTTTAAATCGGGATTAAAGGCTATGGCGAAGTTCCCTGGAATAGTCCAGGGAGTAGTAGTCCAGATTAATACATAAGTATCTCCAGGCTTGGCTTCTGGAAATATTGAGCTTATGTCATCTTTAACCTCAAACTTGACATAAATAGAGTCACTGGACTCATCGCTGTATTCAATCTCAGCTGCAGCTAAGGCAGTTTCACACGAGCCACACCAGTATACCGCCTTCAACCCTTTATAAATATATCCACGTTCATACATTTTTCCAAATATGCCTATCTGGGTAGCTTCATATTCAGGCAAAAAGGTTAAGTAAGGATTTTCCCAATCTCCAATAACTCCAAGTCTTTTAAATTCTTCTCTTTGAATATCAATGTATTTTTCGGCATATTTCTGACATTTTTCCCTCAATACCACCGGATTGATCTCATTAAGAGATACCTTAAGGTCCCGGCTTACCTGGTGTTCAATAGGCATACCATGGGTATCCCACCCTGGAACATAATAAGAATTAAAACCCCTCATCCATTTAAACTTTGGAATGATATCTTTTAAAATTTTATTATAGGCAGTCCCAATATGAATATTTCCATTAGCATAAGGTGGCCCATCATGGAGGATAAATTTTTCTTTATCCCGATATTTATTCAATAATTTTTTGTTCAAATCTATTTCCTGCCAGAATTTAAGTGTATTAGGCTCTTCTTTTGGCAGATTAGCTTTCATTGAAAAATCAGTTTTTGGTAGATTTAATGTTGTTTTAAAATCCATAACCAGTTCCCTTTCCCTCACTTATAAAATAAAACCTCCTGCCGGTAAAGGGCAAGAGGTTAACACTTCCTGCGGTACCACCTTAATTTATAAACTCATCAGGAAGAATACTTAAAATCCTTCCCTATCCTGCTTTAACGGTATAACCGTCTTGACTTACTGTCCACTTTCAGTCAGAATTGAGAGGTGATTTTCAGTAAATATGTTACCTACTTTTCCTCTTTTCTTTTTGTTCAAATATAAAGGTCATTAATGATTTTGATTCCCTTTAACCTTACTATCTTTTCAGGTAATAGATAATAATGTTTTAAAATATTTGTCAATGATTATATTGATTATTTACTAAAAGGTCAACAGTTTAAAGACATTCCTTTTTATTTAATCTATACTATTTTTCCTAGCATCGTCACTCTGCTGCTCTTTTTCTGGATAATAACTCGAATTGAATTTTTCAAAAGAGGTTGATGTTCCTTTAGTGTATAAAGTCCTTTCTTCTTGCTCCGGCTCTTCCCTTATCTCATCTTCGAGCATACGAATATGTATTTTCAGAGTATTTTTCAGTTTCTCTAAAATTAGATATTTGTTCTTCTTTAAAACAGTTATCTCGTTGTTTATTTCTAATATTTCCTGTTTTGCTCTCTGTTTTATTCTCTCAGCCTCAATTTTAGCATTTTCTATTACCGCCTGCGCTTCTATCTGTATGCTTTCTTTAATGTTTGAGGCACTCTGCTGGGCATTAACCAGAGCACTTCTCAGCGTTTCCTCCATTCGGGAATATTCTTCCAATCTGGCTTGTAATTTTTCTAATTCTTCTTTATTTTTAACATTTTCACTGAGTATTTCTTCATAGTCTTTAGCAATTCTATCTAAAAAGTTATCAACTTCTTCTTCATTATACCCTCTAAAAGATCTACCGAATTGTTGTTGTTCAATGTCCATTGGAGTAATTCTCATTAATTACCCTCCTTCTTTTTGCAGTCTATTTTTATCTCTTTAATTCTGTCCTCAGGAAGAATTAATAATACAAATTTATAATAAGTTTTATCAAAGATGTTCTCAATATATTAAGTAAAAAAAAGACAATAATTGGTGATAAATCAATTCCAGCGCCACCCAACGATATTATTATTCTAAATGGAGCTAACAATGGTTCTGTAATTTTATATATGAATCGGATAATAGGATTACTATTATCAACAGGAATCCAGGAAAAAAGTATTCGTGCTAAAATAAAATAATTGTATATTCTAAATAAAAAATTAATTATCCTAATAACCAATACCATTTAACATCTCAAAAAATTCAACCTGAAAATATACTTTACTTCTACTAACATCAATTTTATTTTTTTATTTGCTAAAAACGAAGAACTTTCATATACTATAACAAAAAGCAATCTTTTTTTCAATTAATTTACATCAGATAAAATTGAACAAGATTTTACGTCTATATAATAAAAGCAGAGTGAAACTGGAGAGAATAAAGATGCTAAAAGAACAATCTTTAGCATCTTTATTTATTTTTTAAGGCAGCTCCGCCCAGGTAAGCTTCCTGAACTTTTTTGTCATTTCTTAATTCAGAGGAGGAACCCTTTAAGGTAATATTCCCTGTTTCCAGTACATAGCCGCGGTGTGAAACAGACAGAGCTTTCCTGGCATTCTGTTCTACCAGCAAGATGGCAACCTTTTGTTTGTTAATTTCTTTAATGATATGAAAGATTTGTTTTACTAAAATGGGAGCCAGACCTAAAGACGGCTCATCTAAAAGCAGTAATTTGGGATCACTCATTAAACCTCTGCCAATTGCCAGCATCTGTTGCTCTCCCCCGGACAGGGTACCCGCTAACTGTTTTCTCCTCTCTTTTAAAATAGGAAATAAGCTGTAAGCGCGTTCCTTGCGCTCCAAAACAAGTTGCCGGTCAGCTCTGCGGTTAAAAGCCCCTAAATTTAAATTTTCTTCCACTGAGAGAGTAGCAAATACCCTTCTACCTTCAGGCACATGGGAGATTCCATCGATAACGATATGGTACGCCTCTCTATTTTTTAATGATTTATTATAAAATAACATATCTCCTTTGTGAACAGGTATCAGACCGGAGATACATCTTAACAATGTGCTTTTACCGGCACCATTTGCTCCTAAAATAGTAACAATTTCACCAGAATTTACCTCCAGTGAAATTCCTTTTAAAGCTTTAATGGAGCCATAATTAATATGGAGGTTTTCAATTTTTAAAATATTGTCCACTATGATTAATTTTCCTCCTCTTCTTCTTTCCCTAAATAAGCTTCAATCACAACAGGATTGTGGTAAACCTCTTTCGGCTTTCCCTCAGCGATTTTTTTACCTTCATCCATTACAGTCACCCAGTCAGAAATACCCATAACCACATTCATATCATGTTCTATTAATAGAATAGTTAAATCATCCCTGATCAGCTTATCGAGAAAGCCCATAAGGTCCTCAGTCTCCTTATCATTTAAACCGCTACTGGGCTCATCCAAGATCAGTAAACCGGGCTCACTGGCCAGGGCTCGGGCAATCTCCAGCATCCTCTGATTACCATAAGCAATATTTTTAGCCAGCTCATGTTTATAGCAGGACAACCCGACCTGTTCCAATCTATCTTCAGCGATTTTCATTATTCTTTTTTCTTCATTCAGTTGAGCAGGTGTTCTGAAGATAGATTGCCACATTCCTGAGTTGCCCCTGGCATGCTGACCGGCCATAACATTCTCCAGGCAGGTCATATTTGGAAATAGCCTGATATTCTGAAAGGTTCGGGCAATACCTTTGGATAAAATCTGATGCGGCTTTAAACCGAATAACCTTTCCCCTTTAAAATAATATTCGCCATCATCAGGATGGTAAATACCAGTAATCACATTAAATACTGTGGTTTTACCAGCACCATTGGGGCCAATTATGCTACTAATTTTGCCTTTAAGTACTTCTAAATCGAATTGATTAACTGCAACAAGTCCACCAAAACGCTTAGTCAACCTTTTGGTTTCCAGCATAATATCTTTTTTTATATTTTTTACATCCATTTTTAGCCTTTCCCCTATTTTATTTATTATATCTCACTCTTTTCTGCTCTCATCAAAACTGGTTTAAGTAGAATCCTTCCCCTCTGCCTGGGCCAAACCCCTCCAGGTCTAAACATCATCATAATAATCATTACCGCTCCAAAGAAAAGCATACGGTATTGAGCAAAGGTTTGAAACAATTCTGGGAAAAGAGAGATGGCAGCAGCCCCTATTAAGACACCGGGTATAGAACCCATTCCTCCTATCAGGACAATACAGAATAAGAGACATGATTCCATAAAACTAAAACTCTCCGGGGAAACAATCATTAATTTGGTAGCGTAAATATTTCCAGCTACCCCCGCTAAAGCAGCACCTAATACGAAAGCCAACAATTTATAATATCTAACATCAACTCCTAACGCTTCTGCAGCAATAACATCTTCTCTGATATAATTCCATGCCCTTCCAATCCTCGAATTCTGCAGCCTTATTAATGCAAAAACAGTTAAGCCAACTACAATCCAGATATAGTAATAAAATTTTGGACAGTTATCAATAGTCATCAGGCTGCCAACAGTGGGAAAACAGATTCCGAAAACACCATTGGGGCCACCGGTAAGGCCGAAGGGGTTGTTAAGCAAAGTCAGTCGAATAATCTCTCCCATTCCTATGGTAACAATACACAAATAGTCTCCTTTTAAATGAATAATGGGAGAGCAGACCAGATAGGCAAAAATTGCAGCAGCAATGGCGCTGATTGGCAATAGAATCAACACCGGGATACCAAACCTGGTATTTAAAATGGCAGTAGTATAAGCACCAATAGCGGCAAAACCCATATGTCCTAAGTCAAATAAACCAACTTCACCTAAAACAATATTCAAGCTTAAGCCTAACAAGGTATATATTCCAAAGAAGAATGCCACATCAATAAAATAATCATTCTTTATTACCAGAGGAAATAGAAGAAATAATAGTATTAGTAAAATAACAAACCAATTATTTTTTCTACTGAGTCTATTTACCTGACTATTTTCATTTTTTAATTTCATACTCTATACCTAAACCTTCTCAGCAATTTTTTCTCCAAGTATACCTGTTGGCCTAAAAAGTAATACCAGAATCAAGACCAAAAAAACAAAAACATCTTTATAAGCAGTGGAAAGATAGGTCGAACCGAGCATCTCCAGTACCCCCAGGATCAACCCTCCCACCATCGCTCCGGGAATATTGCCAATACCGCCTAAAATGGTAGCGGTAAAAGCTTTTAAACCAAAATTCCATCCCATAATAAAACTAATCTTGCGATAATACATACCCACCATTACACCGGCTACTCCACCTAATGCTGGACCGAGAGCAAATATAAAAAAGATTATTAGATTGATATTTATCCCCATTAAAGCAGCTGTTTCTCTATCTAAAGCTGAAGCTCTTATGGCAGCGCCAAAGGTTGTTTTTTGAACAATATAGTATAGAATTCCCATTAAGAGAAAAGACAGCAGTAAGATGATTATCTGTAATATATTAATCCTGAAACCAGCTATATTTAATATAAAACCTGGGATAACATCTGAGGTATAGGCATGTGGGCGCGGACCCCAGATAATCATTATGGCATTTTGTATGAATATTGAGGCACCTAAGGCAGATACCACAGCCGGCAACCTGCCAGCCGGGTAGATGGGACGATAGGCTATTCGTTCTACTGTTAAACCTAAAACACCGGAACTGATTGCGGCTATCAACATAGCCGCAATCATACCGCCCCATACACCTAAGGTAGAAGTAATAAAGGTTATGCCCATCACCAATAGAGTGTAGCCCATATAGGAACCAAAGGTAAAAAAGTCACCATGGGCAAAATTGATTAATTTCATTACTCCATATACCATTGAATAGCCCATAGCAATTAAGGAATAAAAAGACCCAATGGTTAATCCGTTTAACAGCTGTTCTATTATTAATTTCATAATGCAAACCTTCTACCTTATAAAATAACTAATTATATTTTTACTATTGAGTAGCTCCCATCAGGATTCACAACATAAAGATTGATTCCGGTACCAACCCGGTCTCCTTTTTCGTCAAATCCGATGTGTCCGGTAATACTGGGAAATTCTTTCATTTCATGCTTTAAGTAATTCACCAAAACATCCGAATTAGTAGAACCGCTCTTATCAATTGCTTCTGCCAAAACCATTAGAGCGTCAGCAGCATATACCGGCCAGGGGCTGGAAGGCAAACTGCCATATGCCTCCTGATATTTAGCCTTAAATTCCATAGCTTCCGGATTAGTAAAATATTCAATTAAAGCTTCCTGGGTCATATAACATCCTGCAGCATACTCTAAACCGGCTATTCTTATGAAATCTTCATTGATGGCTGCATCTCCACCCACAAAGACAGCATTGATACCAATTTCTCTTGCCTGTCTTATAATGAGGCCTGCTTCAGGAAAATAACCTGTGAAATAAAAGACTTCTGGATTTTTCTCTCTTAATTTGGTGAGTGGCACTGTGTAATCAGATTCTCCGGGAGTAATAGCATCAAAGTAGACTACATCGATGTTCCCTGCAGCAAGAGCAGCATTTCGAGCCTCTTCTGCCAAACCTAAAGCAAAGGAAGTATTATCATGCATAATAGCCACTCTCTTAGCTTTAAAATGTGGAACTACCTGATCAGCAAAGAATATTCCCTGGGTATCTGTTCTGCCACAGGTACGGAAGAAGTACTTTAGTCCCCTCTCTGATAAATGGGTAACAGTTGCTCCATAGGCAATATTAACCTTTTTAAATTTTTCATAAATATCTGAGGCAGGCTGTGTCACCGAAGAGCCATAGGTGGCAATAGCTGCAACTACTTCTTTCATAGAAACCAATTTCATAGCTGCCAGTGCCCCTGCCTTGGGTTGACAGGCATCATCCACCAATTCGATCTTAATCATCCTTCCACCTAAAACGCCACCTCTTTCATTGACCATTCGGGCGGCTGTTTCCACAGACTGTTTAGCCATTTCTCCTTCAATAGCTTCAGCACCTGTTAAGGGTCCCTGTAAACCAATAACTACCGGGGGTTGTTGTGCAAAAACATTAAAGGAAAAACATACTCCTAAAACCATCACGACAATTAAAATAAATTTAATTCTGTTCATAATTTCCTCCTTTTAAATTTGTTTAATAAGAACATGGTAATATTTTCCTATTTACTTTGATTAAAGTTATCATCACCTCCTATTCTTATAGTAGATAGTGGAGACAAAATGTTAAGATTCAATTAAGCAGTGGATTAGTTTTAAAGTAAATAGTATGCAGGCATTATACCACTGATGGCTCTAAAATCAACTCACCCCGCTCAAATCGGGTAATATGTAGCTTTTCTATGGGAAGAGGAGTATCACCTTCCAGAATATACTCAGCTAACATTATACCGGTAATGGGAGCAAGCATAAACCCATGGCCACTAAAGCCTACTGACATATAAAAACCTTTTAGCTGGGGATGCTCACCTAAAATTGGCTGTGAATCAGGACTCATAGTATAAGAACCTGACCATTGCCGAACTATTCGTACATTGGTTAAAACAGGGATTAAAGCAGTCATCTTTTTAGCCATAGTAACCGCAAATTGCCAGCTCGAACCTGTATTATGACCTATTATCTCATTCTCCGGATCACCATAACCACCCAAAATGCTGCCATGCGGGAGCTGTTGAAAATAAAAATTTCGAGAAAAAGACATTAACATTGGCACCCATAAGGGGTCAATAGGTTCAGTGACCATAATCTGATGTCTTTGTGCATAAACCGGTATTTCCACTCCGGCAAGCTCTCCTATTTCCCGGGCATAACCTCCTGCACTATTAATAACTGTATCGGTTAATATTCTTCCCTTGTTAGTTACCACTGCCTCAATATTATGCTTATTGGTTTCTATTTTTTGCACCTCAGTAAACTGGTACAATTTTACTCCCATTCTCTGAGCAGCCTCAGCATAAGCAAAGGTAGTCAAAAGAGGATTTACATTACCATCTGTAGGACAGTAAGTTGCTGCCAGCACATCTTTAGTATCTAACACCGGAACTATTTCTCTGGCTTCACACGGAGTAATCAACCGGGCAGGGATGCCCAGGCTATGTTCCAACTGGACATTTTTTTGGAATTGTTCAACCTCTTTTTCAGTATAAGCCAGAATAAGGTAGCCCCTCTGATTCAGTTCAATATCATATTCCAGTTCATCGCTTAGTTGTTCGAAAATTTTTACACTCTCCCTGGCTAAAATACAATTCATCTCAGTTCCGAACTGCTGCCGAAACCCTGCTCCACATCTTCCTGATGCTCCACTGGCAACTGTTTCTTTTTCTAAAATTACAATATTTTTCTGTCCTTTTTTTGCCAGATTATAACCAATACTGCATCCTTGAATTCCACCACCTATAATAACGATATCAGCCCGGTCAATCATCCTGACCTCCTGCCAATATTCCTAGAGGAATAGGCTTGGTAGGGGGTCGAAAAGTGGAGAGCGGGATTTCCTCAACCTTTTTATTTAAGTAACGGGCAATAGCATGTAATAGAATTCTCTGACAGGTTTTTCCCTGACAGGGACCCATTCCTGCCCTGGTGATGCGCTTAATCTCATCCATAGTTGTATAACCCTTATCCAACTGTTCTCTTATTTCCCCCCAGGTAACATCCTCACAGCGACAGATAATAGTATTATCGTCCATTTACTGCATCCTCCACTCTGATATTACGTATAATCTGAGCTAATTCTTTTGGTACAACGATACTTATAATCGAGGTTTTGTTTTTAGTCCTGGTGACTTTTTGTACCATCACCTCTGCTACTTTACAACCTTGCCGGTCTAATCCGGAAACCATCTGCCCTTTTTTTGGAAGTGGCATCATCTCATATGGAACCTTAATTAAAGCTTCCCGGGCAGAATAGTTCATATCCAGAACAAAGATGGCCAGTCCGGGACAGGAGGCAATACATATACCACAACCAGTGCATTTTTCATAGTCGACCAGCGGTAAATCATTGATGTCAGCAAAGGGTAAAATCGCCCCGAAAGGACAGTTGGCAGCACAGGGGTCACAGGGAATATTTTGGAAACATTCTACCATTACCACAGGTTTCTTTGCCAGAACCTCCTCAGGGGGAGTAACTCTTTTTAATTCTTCTTTTGTTGGCACTCCATTAAGAGCTACAGACATATTTTCCTCCTTTTTTCTCCTTAAAGGGTTGCTTTTTTTATCCCTCTGGTGATGCTCTCACTCACCTCATTATGACGCAATTGTAAGAGCTGCCGGTGAAAAGCAAGATTTAACTCCCGGTATTTTTCATGATACAGACCCAAGCTTGCCGCGGCATTTAGACCGGCAATCTGCCCTTCCACCATAGCGCTGCTGGCCTCTTCAATACCAGCCACATCACCGGCAATATAGATATGGTCCAAAGATGTTTTCATATTTTCATCCCTTTTAGCCACATACCCGCATAATTCGGGAATGTAGGCCATCTCACATCCCGCCTGCCAGAGTAGTTCTGCCAGGGGAGATAAACCAACTGCCAGGCAAATGGTGTCCACCGAGAGCTCCCTTTCGCTTCCCGGAATAAAATTAAATTTATCATCAATATTACATATTGTAACACTTTCCACTTCTTCTTTGCCCTTTACCTCTTTTAAGGTACAACGGGTATAGATGGGAATTCCCAATCTTCTTATTTTACTGGCATGAACCCAGTATCCTCCAATACAGGGCAGAGCCTCTACTATAGCCTTTACCTCAATGCCTGCCTGCAAGAGCTGATAGCTGACAATAAGACCAATATTACCGGCGCCCACCATAAGCACTGCTCTACCTGGAATGACTCCATAGACATTCATCAGGGTCTGTACCGCTCCAGCACCATAGACGCCGGGCAGATCGTTATTTATAAAAGATAGCATATTTTCAGAGGCACCGGTAGCTATAATTAGACGTCGAGGTTTTACCTTGCTTAACCTGTTACCATTATAACCTTCTAATATGGTAAGGACACCATCTTCAAAGAATCCGGTAGCCGTTGATTGAGTTAAAATCTCGATATTGGACAAGTGGGATATTTCATCTATGAAGTTATGGGCAATATCTATCCCTCTTATCCCGGCAAACTGCTCAGTAGAGCCGAAAAATTTGTGGGTCTGCTTGATGAGCTGTCCCCCCAGTTGTAAACCATCATCTACCAGTAAAATGTTTGCATTACATTTAGCGGCAGTGGTAGCAGCAGCCAATCCTGCAGGTCCGCCGCCTACCACAATAATATCATACTCTTTCATTTTTGCCCTTTCTAACATTGTCTTTCAATGATCATTCCTTCTTCCAGTCTGGTAATGCAGGTCCTGACATTGGGTATGCCATTAACCTTCATCAGGCAGGAAGAGCAATTACCAATAGCACAAAAGAAACCGCGAGGACGTTTTAATTTTCGACTGTAACTCAATACCTTAATACCTGCAGCTACCAGGGCAGCGGCAATGGGCTCATCAAGATATCCTTCCATCTTCTTTCCTTCAAAGATAAAGGAAACTTTTTTACCCGGTTTAAAGTGTAAAATGGGGTGTTCCTGAATTCTCATAAAATATCCTCTTTAGAGAAAAATAATAGAAACTACTTATATAATTCATCAACTGGAATTTTTAATAAAAAAAGGTAGAGATTAAACTTATAATACTCTACCTTGTTCTTATTGAAATTGGAACAAATTTTAATAAAAAATTTGTTATTTCCTGACAATCATTATTGAAGAATTTATTATATCTTCGCACGTAAAAAGCTATCCCTCCTATTGTATTTTCTTCCTTATAGAAAATATAAAATTTGGTAAATTACTTTTTTACGATATTAAGATAGGTTTCTAACCCCTGTTATTATATCATTTATCTAATAAAAAAGACAAATTTTTTTGTTTACTCGCTTTTTGAAAATTCAGATGAATGGACCACAGGGTTAGGACAAAAATCCTAACCCGTAGTCCTTGGATAACTTGTTAGTGCAGATTATTTTGATTATGCTCAATTTTCACTTTTTATTTTTCGATTCTATATACGGGATATCTATTAGCTCCTACGCCCCCGGAACAATGTACATTCCAGCCGGCACGCTCTGCTATCCAAGCAAGCTGTGCTCTCGCATTTTTTGCAAATGATTCATCTTCTTTCCGTAGAGCTTCAAATTCATCTCTTACTTCTGGATTTTGTGTTAAATATTCGAGAGCTTTGTCCTCGGAAGTACTGGCTGTACCTGCAATAATTGTATCAAACCAGTTCCATGCAAAAAGGCTGTTTTGTGTTTGGGGCTCAAGAACCTCTATGATGAATCTGTTAGCTTCCTGATTCATCGGCACAATATAATCACCCTTTTTAAAAGCAAATTGCTCGGTACTCTTTTTAAGTTTTACATTTGAATGAATGTAATGTCCTTCATATGGAGCTTGTACTGTATCAAAACTGGCAATATGGTAAACTGTCACTTCTAATACACTATCTTCTTCAAGTCTTTCCAGGACAACTCCATTTCTTTCCAGGAGCTCAACAACATTCCACCATCCCTGTGGGAAAACATAGGCTTTGGGTGTCTCAATATATAGTTCTGGATCATAGTGGTAAAACCATGGCACTTCCTGGCTAAATTTTTTGTCATGATTGTAATATTTTGTTGGCAAGCCAGTTAAAGGGCTTATTCTTTCTTCTAATTCATATTGTAAAAAAGTAAGCATTTTATATTTGTCATCGTTAAGATTGGTATAATTTACTCCAAAAGAATCTTTAGTTTTTGCTGCTTCTCTATCCTCTTCAACCATTCGTACCAATCTTTCTCCATCTTTTTCTAATATTTCCATGAAAGTTTCAAATAGTGCATAGTTGGATTTAACTCTTTCCTCATAAGGCTTCAGACTGAGTGTTTCTGGCATAAATCCAATAGTATTGAAAACTGCTGCAAAACCAGTACTGAACCTAGGGGTATCAGGAAATTGTGAAAGTCCCTCGTCTAAACTCCCCCCATATCCAGCTTTAGCATAAACGTAGGGTATGGGTGGATAACCCTTCTTTCCCATTATTTCAAAAATATCTGGCACCATTTCTTCCATGAGATAATCACCAAGTTGACCACCTAACAAAGTATAGGTAGTAGGAATTAAGGGCAGTACATGCTGGTAATCAGTACCATTGCTGGTATGAGTATCAATAAATAGATGGGGTTTCAAATAATTAAATATTTCCTGAAATGATTTTCCGTTCAAGGTATCTGCTTTTATAAAATCTCTATTCAAATCGTAGCATCGAGCGTTTTGTCTACACCCATACTCAGCCGGGCCATCTTGAGAGGAAGTACGCCAGTATGGAGTTCTATTCAGATGTCCACCTATATTGTATACCGGCACAATTGCCATAACAACATTTTCCGGTATTACCTGTTCCCCTAAAAGAATATCCCTCAAAAACATCCTGGAAACATCCATTCCTTCAGTTTCTCCCGGATGAATACCATTATTGTTAAATAGGATTACTTTTCCCTTCTCCCTCCAAACAACCGGATCAAAATCCATTTCAGGGTCATACATCACTAAATGCAACGGATAACCACTATCAGTTGGTCCCATTTCAATCATCTTTACCTGGTCAAAGTCTTCAGCAAGGATTTCAAAATATGCAATTATTTCATGATAGGTATCCACTTCTTCCCATCCAGTTAGCTCTGACTTAACAAGGTATTTTTCATTGGTAGCCAAAGAAACATTAACAAGACTAATTAAAATCATACTTGAAAGAAAAATAACCAACATTTTCTTTATTTTTAATCTGTTCATATTTACCTCCCTTTATTTTAATTCTCTAATTTGTAATTTGAAGTTTATTTATTGAGTAAAATGTTGCCTGTCATTAACAATTTCTACCTTTGATATATCTCTATAAACACCACCCCTTTTCATTATTTTAGTATGTTAATTCTTTGTTAGAACTACACAGAATATGATTAAATATCTATATGTACTTGATAGCCATCCTATTTAATTAAATATTCAAAAAGAACAAATTTTGAATAATGTCTGAAAGATGCTCGTTAGAAATAGTAATTTTTTTGTTTTCAAATACAAATATTTTTAATTACAATTTTACATTATTCTAATTTGGTAATACTGTTAAAAACTATTTTTTTCTATGATCCATACACTGGGTTAAGATTAAATAAATATTGTTAAATATAGATTTTAATATCTTCTCTCTTCAAAAATAAGAGAAAATTTTTTATCGGTATAAAGTTTAAAATGTTATGTCCCTGAATTCTTATGGAATATCCTTTTTTAGAAAACATTAAGGAAGTAGTATTAATCAA
>JAKQEP010000028.1 GCA_029556475.1 Candidatus Atribacteria bacterium | reverse complement strand
AGGGCTCACAAGGAGTTAGAGCTAATGTACACACAAGCAAAACAAGGAAGGAAGACGAGTGATTATTTGAATTGAACCGCCGTATGCCGAACGGCACGTACGGTGGTGTGAGAGGGGGAAGAGATTTCCCCCTACTCGATTCCCCAGATCTTTTCAGAAATTGATCCTTTAACCTTATCTTTTAATTTGTATTTGTCATTTTTCTTTCTTTTACCAAAATCCAAAAACTATAAACCATCAACCTCCCACATTTATTTTCACATATCTTCTCTAAATACCAAATACCAACGACCATTTCCATTTATCCCCGCAATGATTCAACTAAATGCAGTGAAAACAGGGGGGACGGTTTTCTGTTTTACAAGTTCTTGGGAGTCAAACAGAGAACCGTCCCCTGTTTGAATATTCGAATGCTGAAAAATGAACCATAAAGTGGTATAATTCAATCAATACTCTATCATTTACACCGGAGGTAAACCATGGCCACAAGAGAAATAATATTTATGGTAGAAGAAGACCCTGAACAGGGATATACAGCCAAAGCCCTTGGGTTCTCCATTTTTACCGAAGCCAACACCTTGACAGAATTAAAAGAGAAAATTAAAGATGCTATAAAATGCCATTTCGAGCAGCATCCCCATGTTTTCACTAGTGTTTAATAAAGGAATACTGTTATTACCTGCTTAGGTCGACATTGACAAATATTGATAAATATTCTATTATTTAGCTACCTCAGGAGGATTCTTTAGCTTTATTTTACCTGCTATTTAAAAGCTAAAGGGGGAAGAACAATGAAAAAAAATGATAAAAACATATTTATTGTAGTTACTCATATTATTAAAAAAGAAAATAACCAATATGTCGCTATATGCCCGGAGTTTGATGTATCTTCTTTTGGGGATACAGTAGAAGAGGCTAATGAAAATTTAAAAGAAGCTATTACGCTCTATTTAGAGGGCATTGATGAGTTAAAAATCAGAGACCAGGTCTTTAAAGAAAAATCGATTAAGACATATACTGGCAGACCAAAGTCTGTTGAAATGAATAAATATAAATTTGAAAAGGGCTTTGATAACCAGCCTTTTATCAAAAAGGAGCCTCTGCAAGTCGCATTGTGTAAATAATGAATTATGTCGAATATACCCTCTGTAACCGGTAAAGAGCTAATAAACAAATTATGTAATGCCGGTTATATTATATTAATTAAGAAAAAAGTTGCCACTTTTTCCTGACATTGCCTGGCCATTCCAAAAATTCTACTGTTGTTCAAAATACACATAAAGATATTCCTATAGGTACCCTTTCAACCATACAGAAACAATTAAGATTAACAAGAGAAGAATTTATTGAACTTATATCGTAAAGCATGGACGTTCAAATATGGGGACGGTTCACCGCTTGACTCTTGAGGATAATGTAAAGCAGAAAGCCGTCCCCCAGTTTTCACTAATGCCGTCCCCCGTAATTGCGTTCCTCCATCTTTTCCGTCATTGCGAACCTGCCTTCGGCAGGTGTGGCAATCTCATCCTCTGCAGCTCGCACTCTGTTCTTCCTCTTTCACTACAAGGCAAGCATACATATGTAAAATACTTGCATTTACATATATTGTATGTTAGTATTTGTAAAAACAAGTTTGAATATAATATTAAAGAAGGTATTTATATGGATATGAATAAAAAGGTAAATGTAACTTTTAGAATGGAACAAGAACTGAAAGAAGTTATTGAGTATATTGCAAATGAAGAGAGGCGCAGTTTTAGCAATCAGCTCAATGTTGCATTAGAGGAATGGCTCAAAATTAAAAATGAAATTCATCCCCGATTCTTAGAAGATATCCGGGATTCATTGGAATCCGGCCAACCTGAACCAGTCTGGAAAGGATAATTTCTTCTATTGGATTGTCAATATAAACAAAGCGCCTATCCGAAATATAATCGTATTAAAAAGAAATTTCCCCTCCTTCTCAGGAAAAAGTTAAACGACATAGAAGACAGCATTGCAAACAATCCTCTGATAGGAGAAGAAAAGAAGATTGATATAAAAGGAATCCGTGTACATAAGTTTAGACTACTTGACCAACAAATATTAATAGCTTATCAAGTTAATGAAGATAAGAAAGAAGTAATTTTTGTAGCTGTTGGCGGACACGAAAATTTTTATCGGGACTTAAAAAATTATTTAAAATAGAATGTATAAGGACAGACCTTTGACATAATTGCAACCACCTTTTTAACCACTCTTTAGGAAAAGAACTACTCTAAAAACCTGCTACTAACTTATTTATGGATTACTTATTGTTATTTGCTTTAGAAGACCTGTACCATTTCGGTATGAAATGACCAAAAACAGCTATAGAAATAAGCTCTATTTTATAGTAGAATATTAAAGCATTTCCAAAGCAGATAATATATAATATATGTAATATCTATAAAATATAAATACAATTGATAAAAAAGATGGTGTGGGGATATAGCTCAGTTGGGAGAGCGCTGCGTTCGCATCGCAGAGGCCAGGGGTTCGAATCCCCTTATCTCCACCAACATGTGAAAACATGGGTACGGTTTCAAACAGGGGGACGGTTCACAGCTTGACTCCTGAGGATATTGTCAAGCAGAAAACCGTCCCCCAGTTTTCACTAATGCCGTCTCATGTTTGAATGACCAACTATCCCAATATTTAAACCAGGCTTTATAATGAAAAAGAAAAAATCACAATATCGCAACAAAAAAATACTACTTAAAAATATATCAATCTTTATTATCTCTCTATTATTTTGCTTATCCTTTTCCCTGACTTTTGCGGTCAATGCTTCTTCCTCAAAGCTTACCCAGCGAGAGCTAAATTATATTGCCAACAGAGGCCCTGTAAAGGCTATTTCCATTGATGGGGCAGCCCCTTTCTTTTACAAGAACACTGCTGGCGAAATCAAAGGAATCTCAGTCAACATATTAGAGGAGATTGCCTCTATGACCGGACTCACTCTTCACTATCAACTGTATGATACTGCAGTGGAGATGCTGAAAGCTGATGCCGATATGGCTATGTCATTAAGCAAGGAATATCAGATGCCTAATTTTGCATTATCATTACCCTATTTGCATACCGAAACTATACTTTATTACAATTCTTCTTTAAACCCCAATGAATTGGATGACAAAAGATATGCTATGATAATCGGTGGTACTTTGCCAGTTGGGATAAAAGAGGAGAATGCAGTCTATTTTAACAACAGAGAAGAGACTTTTGATGCGGTAAATGAAGGTAGAGCAGATTATGGTTATGCCAATAACTATTCACTCGCTTTCTATATGCTACAGAATGAATACAATAATATAGTAACGGTACCCTATGGTAAGGAATCTAGAGCATACTGTTTTGGTATAGTAGAAGGTGACGAGAACCTGCTCAGTATAATAAATAAGTCTTTAAGTGCTATCAGCGAAAGCCGTATGCAGACTCTTATTCTCTCTGCCGTATCTGATGTTAAGAAAAAGTTGACCTTCCAAAAGGTTTTAGATACCTATTGGATAGAAATTTTCAGCCTTATTGCACTGGTAATTGCAGTATTGTCTTATGCTATTCATGCCAAGAAAAATGCCAATAAACTGCTCAATTTGGAGATTATAAAAGTTAAAGAACAGGAAGAAAAAATAAGGCAATTGAGTTTTCATGATAGTTTAACCGGTTTGTACAACAGGAGATATCTCGAAGAAGAATTATCAAGATTGGATGTGGAAAGGCAACTTCCCATCTCTGTTATTGTGGCAGATGTGAATGGGCTCAAAGTAACCAATGATGCCCTGGGACATAGTGAGGGGGACAAACTGTTGCAGAAAGCTGCAGAAGTATTGAAAAATGCCTGTCGGGAAGAAGATATAGCTGCCAGAACAGGTGGGGATGAATTTATATTATTTTTCCCACAGACTACTGAGGAGGAAACTATACAAATAGCACAAAGAATTCACCAACATTGTTCAGAAAAGTGTAAAAATATAATTCCTGGCACTCTATCACTCGGGTATGCTACCAAAAATAATACAGGTGAAGATATATCAGATGTAATAAAGAAAGCCGAAGAAATGATGTATAGCCACAAACTTTTGGAAAGCCAGAGCATAAGAAGTCGAATCATCTCTTCTTTACAGTCAACCCTGCATGAAAAAGATATTGAGACAATAGAGCATTCACAACGCATAGCGGAAACCTCTATGAAGGTTGGGGAAAAGCTGGGACTAGCGCAACAGGAATTGGATAATCTAAGCTTATTAGCCAGTTTACACGATATCGGTAAGATTACAGTGGACGAGAGTATTCTTAAAAAACCGGATAAACTTACCCCTAGAGAAAGAAAAGAGATGGAGAAACATTCTGAAGCAGGTTATAGAATAGCAAAATCTACCAATATGTTAACTGAAATTGCAGAATATATACTCTATCACCATGAACGTTGGGATGGCAAAGGCTACCCTCATGGCCTGAAAGGAGAAGAGATACCTTTACTTTCCAGGATACTGGCTATTGCCGATGCCTATGATGCTATGATCAATGACCGACCCTACCAAAAAGCAATAAGCAAAGAGGAAGTCATAGAAGAACTGAAGAAGGAGAGTGGAAAACAATTCGACCCCGAGTTAGTGCCCATCTTCATATCCATCCTTTAGAAAAATTTGGGTACAAATGTAAGTGGTCGTTAGTCGTTTGTATATAGTATTTAGTAAACAAACAAACAGGGGGACGGTTCACAGCTTGACAATAACTGAAAACATGGGGACGGTTTTCTGTTTTACAAGTTCTTGGGAGTTAAACGGAGAACCGTCCCCTGTGTTTGGTCCCCTGTGTTTGAAGTCCACTTACCGTCCCCCAGTTTTCAACAGTATTTGATTGCTGCCTCCCTCACCCCGTCATTGCAAGTCTATTTTTCTTAGTAATTAAAGTCTTTCTTCTCTTTTTGTCATTGCGAACCTGCCTTTGGCAGGTGTGGCAATCTCATCCATTTTTACCCACATCTTTATCTTTTAATCCCTCATTTATTCCCACATATTTGTATTTGTTTTTTAACCAAATACCATCTACTATCGACCAACGACTACTCGCACCTATCCTCACATTTTTTTCCCACATCTTTTTTTACTAAAAACTATAAACTCTTAACTAAGAACCGTCTACTCTTATACCCTCAATGATTTAACCATGAACCTCTTCCACTATTGCCAGCATCGTAAAAATTAAAAGTTTTTTTTGACATTTTTCCCAAAAATTGTCTAAAATAAAAAAAATAGGGAATAATATAAACAGGACATTAAATAATAAATAGAAACTTATCATAAATTGATAAAGGCAAACTACCCGAAAGGGCAGGGCGCAAAGTTATGTGCCTAAAGTATGTTATTAAAAATATACTATGGCTGGCAGACTGCCGATTTATTTTTTCATGTCTAAAAAAGAGACAGGAGAAGGTTTCTAAAAATGATAATCTTTAAACAGAACTTTCTACTAAAAAAAATTAACAAAAATTGTTTTACAAAAAATCTAAGACCTCAGAATCATCGCAAAGAAGCAGAGCGATTGTGGCAATTTCATTCACTTAAACTTGCATCATTAAATTTACTCTCAAACCTGCAGTACAAACCTTCTCTAATTTACCAAAAAAGCACTACTAATACATTACCAAATTTCCTTTCTTTTTTTGGCATTTTTATCCGGGGAGGTGATGTATTTTCTATATAAATTGTAATATCCGGGACTGTTCTCTTTTTGACTCCAGAGAGATCTGTCAAACAGAGAACCGTCCCCAGTTTGATAGAAAAAAGTACTCAATGGTAATCATAATGTTAAACAAATTAACCTGTACAAAAATATTATAAAGGAGAATAAAAGGGAGAAATTTAAAATGTTAAGGAAAAAGAATTTTTTAGTAATAACTATACTGTTATTACTGGTACTGATTGTTGCCGGCTGTAATATTCCCAAACCGACCAAAGGCATTATCTCAGGAAGAGTACTAATGCCGCCTACAGCCAAGGCGCTATCTAAAGATATATCTGGCTGGGTACCGGCAGCAGGCGCAGAAGTTACCATAGTCGATGCCAATGGTATAAAGCATACTGTAATAACAGATGCTAAAGGCTATTATACCTTTGAAAATATAGCCGTCAAAGCCAATACCGTAGTCACTGCTACAGTCACAGTTGATGGTAAGACAATGGTATTAAAGACTGTCATAGACAAAGCGGTAGGTAAAGACCAGACACATGATTCTAAAGAGATGACACCTGAATCTACTGCCCTGGCTTTAGTAGTTGAAAAACTCGTTAAAGAAGGAAAGGCTATCGACCTGGAAGAAATAAAGGGTACTGAATCATTTGCTGCTCTGGTAGAGCAGGTAGAAACAGTCCTAGAAGAACATGGCAATGTAACAACCGATACCGGTGTTAAAGATAGTGTTGATGAAACCGCTGAAGAGGTAGTTCCCCCTCCTGCACCGCCAACCCCGCCGTCCGCCGTTCCGGTAACCGCTGTTAGTATTGATCAAGAAGATCAGGCGCTGGTATTGGGCACAAACTTAGACTTATCCGTAACTATTACTCCAGCTAATGCCACCAACAAGAAGGTGAGTTGGACTTCTGATAACAAAACCATAGCAACTGTTTCACCTGAAGGTACTGTCACTGCAGTAGCTGAAGGTACTGCAGTAATAACTGTGGCTACAGAAGACGGGGGCAAGACTGATAATATAACTATTACTGTATCTAAAGTATATAATCAAACACAAAACACTTCCCATAATACTATACAGGACGCAATAAACACAGCCGATGCAGGGGACACTATTTTGGTTGGTTCAGGGATATATAATGAGGCAATTAGTATTAATACATCTTTAACATTACTAGGGGCGCAAGCAGGAGTAGATGCTCGTAATCGGAACGGAGATGAATCAATAATTGATCCCAATGACCCCAATGGTGGGGCTGATAAATCGTGGGTTGTCTGGGTAAATGCCAGCAATGTAACAATAGATGGGTTTACAATTCAAAATCCCGGGCATTTGCATGGAAGTGCTGGTTTAGTTGCTGCTGAGAAATCGCGATCTGTTTCGGGTGAATTAAATAATCTACAATTTCGCAACAACATCTTGCATTCACCAGGGCTTGCAAGTAAATCAAGTACTGACTGGGGGAAATTTGGCTATAATATTGGTGATGCTTCTAACGTAATAATAGAAAATAACTACATTTATAATATTCATTGTGATATAGCAACACCTTGGAATGGGACTGCTGCTATTTGGCCCTGGGGTGTCGATGGTTTAATTATACAAAACAATAAAATTGAAGATGTTACTACTTTTGGTATAGGGCTTTCAAGTGGTAATAATAATGTTCTGATTGCAGATAATGATATATCACTTGGTATTCTTTCTGGAAGCGCAGATCCTTCATGGACAAGATCGGGAATTAGAGTTGCGACAGGCAATGAAGGTGTAACAATTATTGGCAACACTATTACAAATTGCGAAGGACCATTAAATTCAGCGGGTATCCGGATTCAAAATGCTGCCAGCGAAATTACTCCTACTGAAGTTTCAGGGAATACAGCTTCAGATATTAATATAGGAATAGCGATAGAACCCGATGCTGTCAATTTTAATATTAACGGTAATGCCTTTAGTAATATCGAAGTAGTAGGAGGATATAGAAATTATGGAAGTGTTGGCACTTTTGAAGAGCTCGAGACCGTGCTTGCTAACAATACTTTTCCAGCAGGCAGTCAAGTCGTTGGGAAGACAGATGAGGGTGGCAACGTAAACGGTAATAAAATTATTGTCCCTGAAACAGGTACTGTTTATAACAAAAGGACAGGTGATGAATATTCTACTGTCCAGGATGCAGTTGGTAATGCATCCGCCGGAGATACAATTTTATTGGCTACAGGCACATATGAAGAAGATGTAACCATAACAACTGCAGTTAATTTAAACGGGATAGAGGACTCTTTAATAGTAGGCACGCTTTCAATAGATGATGTTAATGGAATAGAAATTAAGGGCATTAACTTTAAAGTAGCTGGTAGTAGTAATGATAGTATTAAACTAAATAGTGCATCAAATATAACAATTGAAAGCTGTGAGTTTGACGGAGATAAATGGTTTGTGGCTGGAGGGAAAAGGGCTATTCAAATGACAGGCAGTAATAATGACATATTGATAGACAGTTGTACATTTAAAGATGGCTATTATGTAACCGTCAACGGGTATGGCGACAACTTGACTGTCCAAAATAGTTCTATAGAAAATTGTAAAAGCGGTATTAATTTACAGAGGGGTAATGATTTAGAAATTAACAATACCGATATCAGCGTAGTAGCTCAAGGCAAACATAATGATACCTATTGCGTCCGGTTTGCGAATTCTTCTACTTCTAGTTCAAACCTAACCATTAATAGCGGTATCTTCACTGTAGACAAAGCCGGCCTAGAAGCAGCTGAGGGTATTTACCATGAACCAATAATCATCCGTTCCGGAGCAACAGGAAACCTGAATATAAGTAATTTAATGATAAATGACAAACAATTAGATGATATAACAAATGAAAATCTGGGTGACAAAGATTTAGTGTTAATAGATGAAGATGGACTGAGAGTAGAGTAATCCTAATAAATAAGAGCAACAGGGGAGAGAGTTTATATTTATTATAAAACTCCCCTGTTGTATAATTTATAATAAAAAATTTTGTTTCTATTTTAAAATTAAATAAATACATAAATATACATAAATAAAAGTTGATAAAGGCAAACTACCCGAAAGGGTAGGGCGCAAAGTCATGGGCCTAATGTTTTTTACTATGGCCGCCAGACTGCCGGCTTTTTCTTTTATTATAACAAGAAGTGAGGGGGAACTTACTTGGAAGAATTAAACAAAAAGGATAACATTTATTGGGGAAAAAAGATTAATGATTATAGGGTTTTACCAGAGAAGGACGCTTTGATTGAAATATTTTTAAGAAAACATCTAAGAGTTGACCGAAAAACAGCCTCCCTCGAAGCTTCTGGATTAAGAAATTCATTGAGTGCTTTAACATTAACAAGATTAATAAAATTTATCTATTTTTTGGAAAGCCGGGATAATAAGCAAAATATTGATATTCCTAAAGAAGTAGAAAAGTTTATTAAAAGATAATATGTGTTATAGGGACGGTTCTGTGTTATAGGGACGGTTCTGCTGACACGATTTCATCCCTATAAAAAAGACAAAATAATAATTTTGCAGGGGACGGTTCTTTGCTAAATCATTTTCAGTTAACGGTTCATGATTTTTAGTTCTAGGTAAAAGGAAAAGATTGCTGGTAGACTTCAAACATGGGGACGGTTCTCTGTAAAATGAAAACTTGGGGACGGTTTTCTGCTGGACAATATCCACAGGAGTCAAGCAGTGAACCGTCCCCACGTTTGAAGAATCACCCGTGTTTGAATTCATCTTTGTACCTTTTCACAGGGGGTGATTTTTTGCAAAAAAGATGTGGGAATAGGATAGTCGTTGGTCGATGGTATTTGGTTAAAAAGATGTGGGGGATAAGTGAAAGGGGTTAATGGTTTATGGTTTTTAGTGAATAAAGATGTGGGAATAATTGAAAGGGGTCTATAGTTCATAGTTTTTAGTTAAATCATTGCAGGAATAAATATAAGTGGTCGTTAGTCATTTGTATATAGTATTTGGTAAAATTCAAATAAAAATTAAATAAATGCGGGCGAAAGTGAGGGATTAACAGATAAAGATGTGGGCGTATTTAAATGAGCTTGCTCCATCGTTATCCTCCTCGCATATACTAATTTAATAATTTTACAAATTAATAAATTAATATTATAATATATGATAATATTGTTTATCATAAGCTATTAAGGTGAGATATATGAACAAAATGACTAAAATCAGAGACAATTCCCAGATTACCATACCTAAAACCATTATGGAAAAACTTGATTTGAAAAAAGGAGATATCATTTCTTTTGAAATCAGAGACAGTGAAATAATTTTAAAGCCGGTTGCCATTATCGATAAGAGCCAGGCCTGGTTCTGGAGTAAAGAGTGGCAGGAAGAGGAGAGAGAGGCAGAGGCAGACATTAAAAAGGGCAGAATAAAGAGTTTTGATAATCCCAATGAACTTATGAAAGAACTTAAAGATAAATGAAAATTGCCATTACTAATCGCTTTAAAAGAAGTTTTCAAAAATTAACCGAAGTTGAAAAAAATACTTTTCAAAAACAGATTGAACTGCTACTAAGAAAGCCCCATCCGCCTTTTTATCCTTCTTTACGTATCAAGAAAATTAAGGGAACCAAAGATTTATATGAGTGCAGTATTAATAGAACCATTCGTATGACCTGGCAGTATTATCAGTCAGAATATATACTATTGCGCAATATTGGCGAGCATGACAGAACATTGGGCAACCCGTAATGTTTTACAGGGTGTTTTACAGGGGACGGTTCTTTGTTTGACACTTTTTCTCTGTTATTATAGAATATTTTCATAGTTTTCAGTGATTATTTTATTCCAATAGGGGTTCTTTATGCCAAGAGCTGCTCGAATTAAAAGCAGTACTGGAATTTATCATATTATAACCAGAGGTATCAATCAGCAAAATATTTTCTCATCTGATGATGATTATGAAAGATTCTTAAATACCCTTAAAAGATATAGCACAAAGGGTGGTTGTGAAATCTATGCCTATTGTTTGATGAGCAATCACATACATCTACTGTTAAAAGAGGGGGTGGAACCTCTTGCCACTACCATGAAGAAGATTGGCTCCAGTTATGTCTATTACTATAACTGGCAATACAATAGAAAAGGACATCTTTACCAGGACCGTTATAAGAGTGAACCGGTTGAGAATGATACCTATTTTCTTACAGTTTTACGTTATATACATTTAAACCCCATAAAGGCGGGTATAGCAGATAATCTTGATTCTTATCCTTATAGCAGTTACTTAGAATATATAGATAAAACGAATATTATCAATCCAATATTTGCCTTAAATATGTTTCACCAGGATAAGGACCAGGCGATTGAAAGATTTATCACCTTTCATAACCAGCCCAATGAAGACAGATGTCTTGATATCACTGAAAAAAGAGAAACTCTTTCTGATAAAATTATAAGAGAATTGGTATTTAAAAGATATCGTATTGAATTGGGAGCTTTATCTAATACCAAACCGGAAAATCAAAAAGAGGTATTGAAATATCTAAAAGGATTGAAGGGCTGTTCTCTAAGACAGCTTTCCAGATTGACCGGGTTGACTGTATATCAGATTGTCAAAGAATGATACACATGATACACATCAAACTCATCAAACAGAGAACTGTCCCATGTTTTATGTTTTACTGTTTTATATTAAATTCACGGGCAAAATCCATACCTTATCGGATAGAGGTAACCGTTGCTTTGCCAGGCAGACTATAGCACCAGTTCCTAGATCTTTACCGGGAATATTTTCCAGGTATTTAAAAGAACTTATCATTGATTTTTTTGGGTCACTCGTTGTCTTTATCTCAACAGGATAGAGTGTGCCACCATCTTCAATAACTAGGTCAATTTCATTCTTATCTTTATCGCGATAATAGTATAAAGGTGGTTTTACAATACCATCATTATAATAACTTTTTAATATTTCAGAAAAGACGAAGCTCTCAAATATATTGCCCCACATAGCACCACTTATAAGCTGTGTAGGTGTGTTCCAACCAAGTAGCCAGCAGGCAAGCCCGGTATCAAGGAAATATAATTTGGGAGATTTTATTAATCTTTTATTAAAATTATTATGATAAGGCTCCAACAGATAGACAAGTCCACTAGATTCCAATGCAGAAAGCCATGATTTTACTGTTTTAACATCTTTACCACAAATTTCTGCTATGGTGGTATGGTTTAACATGTTTCCAGTAAGGGCAGCCGTAGCTTTTACAAATTTAATAAAAGCAGATTCATCCCTTATATTGAGTACATCTCTAATGTCTTTTTCAATATATGTCTGAAAATAAGAGCTATAATAATCATTCCAGTCTTTTAGGTTACTTTCATATTCATAAAGTTCCGGGAAAAAGCCTTTGTGAATCTGTTCAATTATTTTTTCATAATCGAGTTCCAGTTGTTCTGATTCTAGCTTTTCCATGTGCTCTACTGTTGGCTGGAAGGGCTCACGATATTTAAGAAGAGCCAGCTCCCTTCTGGAGATGCCAAGCAATCTTATAATTCCTGCTCTTCCGGCCAGACTCTCACTAACATTTTTCATTAATTTTAAACTTTGAGAACCGGTCAGGTAGAATAGGCCTTTTAATCCATTTTCGTCAATAATATCTTTTATATAATCGAAAAGTTTGGCACCTTTTTGAATTTCATCCACTATTATAGGTGGCTTGTTAACCTCAAAAAAGAGTGAGGGATTTTCTTCAGCACTCTGGCGAACCAGAGGACTGTTCAATGAGATATAATTTATGTTGTTATATATTTTTTTGAGCATTGTTGATTTGCCTACCTGGCGAGCACCAGTCAATACTATTACCGGCTTTCTTTTTGCAATACGTTGCACAACAGGCTCGATATGTCGGGGATAATACATAATGTATATTAGCCTCTTCCTTTTTTCGACTATATTAGAAATTAATTCCATTATAGTCGAATAATTTATAATTGTCAAATATACTAAAAAAGAAGAGCAATCTTTTTAAAGGAGTATTAGAATTTCTGCTGTATTTTTTAAAAGCATGTTTTTTACAGGGGACGGTTCTTTGCAAAAAAGATGTGGGAATAGGATAGTCGTTGGTCGATGGTATTTGGTTAAAAAGATGTGGGGGATAAGTGAAAGGGGTTAATAGTTTATGGTTTTTAGTTAAATCATTGCAGGAATAAATGTAA
>JAKQEP010000019.1 GCA_029556475.1 Candidatus Atribacteria bacterium | reverse complement strand
TTTCGGCAAGCTGAAAACCGTTCTGCAAATGACAGGAATCATTGTTGCCTTTGCTTTTTGGGTATTTATTAATCCCGTTCCTCCGCTGGTAATTCTGATAATCAATGTCTGGTTTTGGTTTGTGGCATTGATTACTGTGCTCAGCGGTTTAAACTATATTATTACGATAGCAAAAAGGAGTAACTATGCGTAAATATATGATTTTTCTCCTGCTTTTACTGGTTCTATTCGCCTGTTCCAAAGAAGGAGGCAAAATAGACCGTTACACTATTTACGATAAAGTAATTGACCATTCCAAACCCTTAGCTATGGGAGATGACAGGGATGTGTATGTATTTTGTGATTCTCTTGATTGGCAAGGTCTTAAACCTTTTATTGGCAGTGCTATAGAACAACAGATAATTATAGTTTATCCAGAGCAGTATTTTAACCTAATGATGGCTGATATCAAGGATGTGAAAAGATTATCCAAATATAAAAATCTCGTTTTTATTGGTCACCTGGAAAGCGATTTACCCGTTTCTGCCTATATGAAAGGAGTGCTCAGTCAGGATTTTATTACAAGAGTGCAACAAACAGGTGGCGAACTTTTTACCAGTGAGAACCTCAATTGCTGTGATCAGATTGTGCTTTTCTTGTTGGGTAAGGATGCTAAAACCCTGCAAAAAATTGGTGCCCTACAAGCAGAAAATATCTTTTCGCTGCTCTTAAAACGCTTTACGAACCGCCAGGGTTATTATGCTTATCAGGGAAAAATTATAGACCCCTCCTTTTTTGATAATTATCCTTTTTCCCTGAAAATTCCTGATACCTATCGTTTGTATTCCAATGATAAAGTTGGCAGGTTTCTTTGTTTTCTTTACAGAGCCCGACTGGAAAATAGAGAAATTCCCGATAAATACATTTCTGTTTACTATGAACCGATGCCGGAAAACAAAGTGGACTTAAATTGGCTGATTGCAAAGCGCCAGGAAATAGGAAAAAAATACTTTGAAGGAGATGAATTTGATCCTGAACTTGTGCGGAAAGAACCCTTTACTTTTAAAAAACATCCTGGCTATCGTCTCTTGGGTGCCTGGAAAAATATGAAATATGCAATCGGAGGCGGATTTCAAAGTTATGGCTTTTGGGATGAAAAAACTAAAACTGCTTACATTGTAGATAGCAGCGTTTATTTTCCTGCTGGAGACAAACTTCCCATTCTGGTGGAATTGTATGTTATCTCCAATTCCCTGGAAATTAAATGAAAACTATCTTGTCTTGCAAGCAGTTACTACTGTGGCTGGCTTTTTTCCTTTTGCTTTTATCTGCTTGTGCAGGACCTCAAACAACAGCTCAAAGAACTATTATAGATAATTCTCAACCCAATATTCCTTCTCTTTATTATTATATTTCTGCTTCGTTAAAACATTATGAAGGGGACTTTCTAACAGCAGATAATTATTATCATCTGGCTTTGGAACAGGACTTTCGTAGCTATCAGATTAAAAAACAGATTTTAATTAATAGTGCTTATGCCTTTTTAAGTAAACAACAGGATGCGGAAATAACGATTAAGCAATTTGACCAAGCCAGAAAAGAAATGATTTTTGATAATGATCTTTTAAATGCCGCTTATTCAGTTTATAGCAATGCCAATAATGAAGAAGGACTTGCCTGGGTAGTTTCGGAAAGTGTGTTATATTATCCTTCCACTTTAAGTTTTCTGCGTAAATTCTATTTGGATTACAGCAAAAACAAAAAGAGTGATGAAAACCTTCTGGAACTTGCTCTTAAATATGCAGATAACAATCCTGAAGATATAATTCTTACCGCTAAAATGTATACCCTAGTAAATCCTAAACGCTCCGTATCTCTTTTACAAGAAGCATACGAACTGGAGCCCAAAAAAGAAACAGATAATCTGCTTAGTGAAATTACACTCCAATATCTGGGAAAAGAAGAAGCTCTAAAAAAATTCAGGACTTACAGTTATCCTGAAGATAAAGACAGGATGTTATACTTTTTGCAGATGGCAAATCGTAATCGTCGCCTGGAAGTAGTTAATACTTTAAGCCCTATATTGCTGAATACAGGTGATTCTTCTTTGATAGAGGAACTGGCTTTTTCTGCGTATTTGGAAGATAAAACAGATATCTTGCAGGAAATTTCCCGTTTTTTATTAAATAAAAAGCCAGACCCTGTTACCGATTCTAAAGTGGTCTCCTTTCTTTTTGC
>JAKQEP010000080.1 GCA_029556475.1 Candidatus Atribacteria bacterium | reverse complement strand
AAGAGAAGGCCACTGTTATTATTTCTTTGAAATGGCAGGTTATTTGATTATGAGGTTTGCAGGTAAATAAATCATAAAAGGTGACATTATCTGGCGATAATTAACTCCCCTTTTAGGTGACATTTTCTAAAGTTATTGACACCGGGAAAGGAGAAAAATATTAAATTCTTATGTACCTTTTGCCCTCAATCTCTCTTATTAAATTTTTCAGTTCCAGAGATAATAAAGCTTCGTTTACCTTGCTATAGGGGAAAGAGGCTATTTCGGCTATTTCGTCAATATGTAAAGGTTCAATAGAAATATATTTTAAAAGTTTCTGTTCATAATCAGTTAGCACACCAATATTGTTGCCTTCTTCATTCTCCTTATTTTCTTTCTCTGAAAGAAGATATTTATTATCTCCAAACTCTTCCAGAATATCCTGAAAACTATTTACCAGTCTGGCACCCTGTTTAATGAGGTTATGACAACCGATTGAGAGAAAAGAATGGATGTTTCCTGGAACGGCAAACACTTCCCTTCCCTGTTCCAGGGCATAATCAGCAGTTATTAAGGCACCACTTTTTTTGGTGGCTTCAACCACTAATGTTCCCAGAGATAGCCCACTAATAATACGATTTCTGCGGGGAAAGTTATTCTTCTCCGGCCTGGTAAAAAGAGGAAACTCTGTGATAATTGCTCCCCTTTCCATAATATTTTGAACAAGCTTTTTATTTTCCGGTGGGTAAATCCGGTCTAATCCACACCCTAAAACGGCAATAGTCAGCCCATCTGCTTCCAGAGCACCTAAGTGGGCATTGGTATCAATGCCCCTGGCCAGCCCGCTTATAACAATATAACCAGATTTAGCCATTTCTCCCGCTATTTCCCGGGATACCTTTCGTCCGTAAAAAGTAGCCTTTCTGGAACCCACTATAGCTATACCTTTTGCTTCTTTCATAATTCCGGTAAAATTTCCCTGATAATAAATAACGGGCGGCGGATTGTATATATTTTTTAACAGGGCAGGATATTCTTTCTCTTTGATAGTTACCACTCTGATGTTTCTCTTTTGCAGCAAATCCCATTCCTCATCGGGATTAATCTGTTCTTTTTCCCGCTCAATTCTATTAAAGATTTCTTCTCTGATATGTAGCAAATTCATCATATCATTTTTTTTAATATTAGAATTCCAGGCCTCTTCCAGAGAAGAAAAATGCTGATAAAGTTTGTTAAAACGTATGGGACCTATCTCTTTAACTCTATTCCAGGCTAACCAATATTTTAGTTCCTGTTTTTCCATTTTTTCTAACCTTACACTTGAATTATTTTATTTATCAATACAATCCCTTGCTTACCAGGATGTTGACCTTGCTGTCACTGGTCTGGCTTTCTCCTGCCGGTGGTGTTTGAGCAATAATCCTGCCTTCGGGTAACTTCTGGTGCAAGGTGTAAGCAATATCTCCTATCTGATAACCATGTTCCGAAAGGAGTATCTCAGCTTCAGCAACAGTCTTGCCAAACAGATCAGGAATTTGTCTATACATGTTTGCCATTCTGATTTCAACTTCTACAGTGCGGTTCTTTTTTAATCTGGTGCCGGCAGGGGGTTTCTGGGCAATAACTATATATCGTTCCCCCTTTTGAAATACACCATCATCAATAGTTGAAATTTTTAAACCTGTCTTATATAAGGTTTGACGTGCAGATTCTAATTCCATATCAATAACTGAAGGGACTTGAACAATCGGAACAGCAAAAATAGTCTGATAGGCAAGAAAAGCAGCATATCCTCCCAAAAGTACAGCTCCAAGGCTGAACATTATAATCAACAAAATACGGATTAACAAGCTGGTCAGCCTGTCTTCATTGTTACTCATAATGTTTTCCTTCATTTGCCCTTCTTCAACTTTACCATATAAAATCCATCAATATTGGCACCAGAATATCCTGGGATTAATTGAATGGCCCCTTCAATTTCTGTTTTATACTTTACTATACCATTTTTTTCCACAAATTGTGAACTATCCTGGATGGTGAAATGGGAATATTCCTTGATAAAATTTAAAATTATACCATCATTCTCTTCTCTCTCCATACTACAGGTTGCATAAAGCAATTCTCCGCCCCATCTCAAATAACGAGCAGCCGTATCGAGCAGCTCTTTCTGTATCTGATTTAATTTACGAAGATGTTCCTTATTCCACTTTTTCCATTTAAGGTCTGGTTTTTTTCTGATTACTCCGCTACCGGAGCATGGAGCATCAAGTAATATTTTATCAGCCTTTTCCAAATATTCATTATTTAATCTACGGGAGTCCGCCAATACTGGTGAAACAATTTTAATACCAAGTCTCCTGGATTCTGCCATAACCATTTCCAGCCTTCTCCGGTTATTTTCGAAAGAGACAATTTTACCTTTATTTCCCATAATCTGAGCCATATGGGTAGTTTTCCCTCCCGGCCCACTGCACATATCAAAAACTGTTTCACCGGCACCAGGCATCAAAAACTCTGAAGCCAGCATTGAACTTTCATCCTGAATGGAAAATAAACCATCCTGAAAGAAGGGCATATTAACAATATTATAATGATCTTTAATGGTAATCGCACACTGTGGCAGATATAAGCTTTTCTGAAAAGGTATCTTTAATTCAGATAATTTTCTCTGGAATTGTTCCTGACTTATTCTCAGAGAATTTATCCTCAGAGCGAAGTCAGGCTTTTCATTGCCAGCCTGACAGATAGCCAAACAAATCTCCAGACCAAATCTCTTCATCCATCTTTCTACTAACCATTCTGGATAAGAATAAAAAACAGAAATATACCGGACCGGTTCTGACTCAATATCAGGCCAGCTGACAAGGACAGATTTTCTGGAAATATTCCTTAAGATGGCATTTACCATACCGGAATACGTTGAATAAGAACTGTCTTTAACCAGCTCTACCGATTCATTCACTATGGCATAAGCCGGTATTTTCTCCAAATACAAAATCTGATAAGCTCCCATCCTCAGTATATTTTGAACAGTCAGGGGGATTTTTTTAATTCTGCTGGTAAGATATTGAGCTATAATCCAATCCAATCTCTTTTTAAAACGGGTTACTCCATAACTTATTTCCTGCATTAAGGCTTTGTCAGGATCATTTGGTTTATACCTGGCATAAAAAGAGGGGAGTAGAATGTTTAAATAAGAATTCTGTTTTTCCACCCGTTCTAAGATTTCTAAGATTAACTTCCTGCTCTGATTTATTTTCACAGAATTCACCATTTATCCAAATTATATGTAGTCTTAGGGCAGTGCTAAGAATAGTTTATAAATGTTGCTTCTCCTGAAAAAATAATCTTCAATCAAAGGAGTCGCCGACATTAATATGATAGCCATTAATAAACCCAGAGGCATCCATCTCTTTAGAACCAGATGGAATAACTCTTTTCAGGGCAATAAGATTACCATCACCAGTTATTACCATTATTCCAGTCTGACTTAACTTAACTATGCTACCCGGTTTCTTGCTGGAATAATTACTATCCGGCTCTAATTTTTCTGTTAAACTGACTTCGCTGATTTTAATTCTTTTACCCTTAAATTCAGTGAAGGAACCAGGAAAAGAGGTAAGTCCTCTTACCAGATTATAGATATCAATAGCCTTCCCATTCCAGTCTATACGACAGTCTTCTTTGTTAATTTTTCTGGCATAAAAATATTTTGATTTCTGCTGCGAAACTCTTTGATATTGGCCTTTCTCTAAGGAATATAGTACCTCCTCCAGTAAATTGGCACTCTCTGAGGCCAATCTGGAACTCAACTTATCATAATTATCCCCAGGCAATATATCTATTCTTTTTTGAAGAATAATATCGCCGGCATCTATCTTTTCATTCATAAATAAAAAAGTAATCCCTGTTTCCTTTTCTCCCTTGATAAGTACCCAGTTAATGGGAGCCGGACCCCTGTACCTGGGAAGTAGTGAGGGATGAATATTCAGACAGCCCAGGGTTGGTAACTGTAGTATTTTACCAGCGAGGATCTGCCCGTAGGCAACTAATATTATTAAATCAGGATTCAGCCTGGCAATTTCCCGGGCAGCGCTGTCAGAATTGATGTCTTCAGGCTGAAACAGGTTTAAGCCTGTATTGGCAGTCAGCTTTTTAATTGGAGAGGATAATAATTTCTTCCCTCTCCCACCAGGCCGATCTGGTTGAGTTACCACTGCCACTATATCCTTCTTAAGACTGATTAATTTCTCCAATATAGAAACACCAAAGGATGATGTACCGATAAATATAATTTTCACAATAGTATCTTCTCCCCTTTTTGTATATAGCTATTCAATATTTTTTAATTCATCTTTTATCATTAATCTCTTAGCCGGACTCAATCTATCTATAAACAGATAGCCATCAAGATGGTCAATTTCATGTTGTAAAGCAATTGCCAGAAAACCTTCTTGGGTTATCTGAATCTTTTTTTCATTTAAATCCATAGCCTCTACAGTAACTATTGAGGACCTTCGTACCGGAGAGTATATCCCTGGTACACTCAGGCATCCCTCTTCTTCTTTTGATTCACCTTCCCGTTTGATAATAACCGGGTTAATCAATACGATTACTCCCTCTTCTTCTGTATCTATTACAATTATCCGTTTAGAAACACCTACCTGAGGAGCTGCCAGACCAACACCTCCTTCAACATACATTGTTTCAATCATATTTTCCACCAGCTCCTTGACTTCTTCATCTACTTTTTTAACTGGCAAGGCTTTTTCCCTTAAAATAGGAGAGCCGTATTTATGTAATTTTAAAACAGCCATTTTCTCCTCCTGCCATATTAATATAATCTTATGGGTTCAACATCTGCTATTATTTTCACCTGATGTTTTTGATATTTTAAAAAATAGGGTAGCAACATTTCTTTTAACTGTTCACAGATTTCTTTTTCGTTTTTAATTCTAATCAGAAAACTGATTCTGCTTTTATCTTTATCTTTAACCACAAGCGGGTAGGCATCGTTTAAAAAGATATCCTTCCCCAAAGTGGTTAATATATTAGATTTGTTAATAAATTGTCTAAACTGCCAGGCACTTTTTTTGACCGGCTCTTCGCTGGTCCCCGTAAAATCAATTCTAATTATCTTGGTGAAGGGCGGGTATTCTAACTCTTTTCTAAAACTTATCTCTTTCCAATAAAATGAGAGGTAGTTTAACTCTGTTGCCGCCTGCAAACTGTGATGTTCAGGATGGCAGGTTTGAATTAATAGAACTTTGGGAGTTTTTTGTTCCATTAAATGTAAAGTTATCTGATAAATGATTTGAAAAGTGCTCTCTGCTGAGCGGTAATCGGGAATATTGAAAAGATGGTCAACTAATATAAATGCCACCAGGCTTACCTTCTGATAGTTTAATCTGTTCAGCAGTAACTGAGTAGCAATTAGTATATCTATTTCTCCCTCTTTAAACTTATTGAGCAACTTTTGCTGAATCCTCAAATTTGGAGCAATATCTTTATCAAAGCGTTGAATAATAGCTTTAGGAAACATCCGACGGGTTATTTCTTCCACATATTGGGTTCCAAAACCCATTGGCTTCAGAGCTTTTTCTCCACATTTAGGACAATATCTGTTATAAGGTATTCTTTTTCCACATTTGTTGCAAACTTGAACACCCTTTCTCTCTATCTCATTATAAGAGAGGAGCGAATTACATTCCGGACATTTTATCACCAGACCGCAGTGTGTGCAGACAATGTAGCTGGCAAAACCACGCCTTTTAAGAAATAGAACCACTCCTTTTTTTTCCTTAAGGCACTCCACTATCTGCTGTTGTAACTGAAAACTAATTACCCTTTGAAAAGACTTCTCTTCTTCTAAGTCTACCAGATATGTTTGTAACCAATTCTTTTCCGTAGCTCTATGTACCCTATACTTAGTTTTTAAAAGAAAGTCATTATTTAACCCATACCAATAGCTCTCTATTGATGGTGATGCTGAGGCCAGAATTACCTGTGCGGACTCTAATAACCCTCTTCTTTGAGCAACTTCCCGGGCATGGTAACGGGGGGTTCTTTCCTCTTTATACAAAGGGGAGTTTTCCTGTTCCACTATTATTAAACCAAGATTTAAAAAGGGTAGAAAAATACTGGATCTGGTACCTATTACCACTTTAATGTCTTCACTTTGTACCATAATAAAGCGCAGATACTTTTCAGTCTGACTTACATTTTTATCAAAAATGGCTAAAGAATGACCTAATTTTTTGGCCAGTTTTTCTTTAAGATCTTTGCAACTGAACTGGTCTGGCACAAGGAGTAATACTTGTTTGCCTTCTTTAACAGTCTCCACAATCAAATGGGTATAATAGAGGTCCCTTTCTCTATAACTAAGGTATTGAAAGAGTATCGGTTTATCCTCTTTATCAATTGGAATTCTATTTCTGTCAAAAATAATTCTTTCTATGGTGTTATCATTAAAAAAAGCTGTAATTTTCTTTGAGGAAATGCGTGAGGGTAGAATGGATGAGATTACAACCCCTCTGGGGCACAGATAATACCCGGCTATCCAATCAGTTAAAAAGAGGACTTCTCTGGATAGAATGGGAACAGGGTCCAGCACCTCTTCAATCTCTTTTAAATCAGGAAATTCAGTTTCTGCAATAATATTTACGATAATTCCAACTTTTTTACTTTTTCGAAAGGGAATTATCACCCTTTTTCCTACTTCGGCTGCCTCTTGTAAAGAGGAAGGAATGAGGTAATAAAAACTATGTTCAAGATATATTTTGAGAGGGATAACCTCTGCCACATTGTTTTTACTCATTATACTATTCTACCCTTACTCTGACGCTCAAAATGTGATTTTATCAAATCAAAAATGTACTTTGCAACCTCATATTTTGACATCAAGGGTAAATCAATAGTATTTCCGTTGCGCTCAATAATGATTACCTTATTAGTATCAGTTCCAAATCCGCTGTCTTCACGGGTAATATCATTGGCTATAATATAATCTAAATTCTTTGACTCCAATTTTGAGAGGGCATTTTCTTTTAAACTTTTCACTTCCGCCGCAAATCCTATCAGTATCTGCTTATCCTTCTTCTCTCCTGCCTCTTTCAATATGTCCACATTTTTCTTTAGTTCTAAATGAATTGTATTTTGTTCTTCTTTCTTGATTTTCCCCTCAAATTGCCTCGCAGGCCGAAAATCTGATACAGCTGCCGCAGAAATAAATACATCTGCCTCTTTAAAATAGGTAAACACCTGCTCTCTCATCTTAGCTGCAGTTTCTACCCGAACAGTGTTTATTCCCTCAATATCCTCCAGAAAGGTAGGTCCAGAGATGAGAATTACCTCAGCACCCCGTTTTTGAGCAACTTCAGCCAGTGCAAAACCCATCTTTCCACTGGAGTAATTGGAAATAAATCTTACCTGGTCAATAGGTTCTCTGGTTGCTCCGGCAGTTATAAGTATCTTCTTTCCCTTTAAATCATTGCTTTTGCTTATTAATTCTTTTACAAACCCGACTATCTGAGGTGGTTCAGCCATCCTTCCTTCACCATATTCTCCGCAGGCTAAACTGCCCTTTCCTGTTTCTATAAAATGATAACCCTTTTTCATTAGATAGTGAATATTGTCTCTGAATATTGGATTATTATACATGACCTTGTTCATGGCAGGAGCAAGGATAACACTGCCCTGGAAAGCCAGCAAAGTGGTGCTGAGCAGGTCATCTGCAACTCCGTGAGCTAATTTGGAAACAATATTTGCGGTTGCCGGAGCAATTACCACCATATCCGCCCAGCGAGCTAAAGAAATATGGCTTATCCTATAACCTCTTTCATCTTCAGAAAAAAGGTCTATATAAACTTTATTTTCAGAAAGAACTTCCATTGTTAAAGGTGTGATAAAACGGGTGGCATTTGCGGTCATCACCACTTTTACCTGAAATCCTTCTTTTTTCATCAAGCGGATTAATTCTGCACTTTTATAGGCTGCAATCCCACCGGTAATACCAAGTAAAATATTCATTTTTTTATCCTTTTCTTCAGATATATTGTAACTATGGTCCCTAATTATTCTAACATATTAAGTATACCATTAAATCTGTCATTGGTCGTAAGTTATGAAGTTTTTGGTTTGTAACTCATAGTTTTTAGATAAAAATAGCAGCCCGCAATGATTTCAACTAAATAAAGGATACCAACGTCTAAAGACTATTTTGACTTTTTTTACATTTGTCTCTTTCGCTGACAATTATAGCTTCCAATTTTCGGGCAGCTTTCTCCAGCTCGTCATTTACCACTACATAATCATAATATTTTTTGTACTCCATTTCACAGCGGGCATCATTTAGCCTTTTTTTAAGGTTTTGCTCATCTTCCGTACTCCTTCCTCTAAGGCGTTCCTCCAGTTTTTCCCAGGAAGGAGGTGCAATAAAGATAAATATACCTTCCGGATATTTGTTTTTTATCTCCAGGGCTCCCTGTACATCTATTTCCAATATTAAATCTTTTCCATCCGTAAGTGTTTCATTGATGGTACTTATTAAGGTACCCTTGTAATCTCCATGAACCATTGCCCACTCGGCAAACTTATGTTCCTCAATATATTTTTTAAAGGTCCCCTCATCTACAAAGAAATAATCAACTCCTTCACGCTCTTCCTTTCTCGGTTTTCTAGTAGTCACTGAAACGGAGTATGATAAATTAGGAATATTTTTGAATATTATTTTTATAAGCGTCCCTTTGCCAACCCCTGAGGGTCCAGAAATAACAATCAGATGACCCTTTTCTTTCACCATCTTAATTCACCCGCCTACTATTCATCCTCTCTCTTTTTATAACTGGTTAGTCGATTAACAACTGTTTCCGGCTGTAGGGCAGATAGAATAATATGATTACTATCTGTTATAATAATAGACCTGGTTCTCCTGCCATAGGTTGCATTAACCAGCATTTTTGATTGCTTTGCCTCTTCTCTCAATCTTTTCATCGGAGCCGACTCAGGGTCCAGAACAGTTAATACTCTTTCTAAATTAACATAATTACCAAATCCTATGTTCATCATAATTCGTTTCATCAAAATCTCCTATTCTATTCAATGTTTCTTGATTGTTCTTTAATCTTTTCTAATTCATTTTTTAACTTAATAACCTTTTGTGATATGCTCTGACCTACTGACTTAGCACCCATAGTATTTATTTCTCTACCCATCTCCTGGGTATAAAACTCTAATTTCTTCCCAATAGGCTTCACAGTTTTAGAGATTCGTTTCAACTGACTGATATGGCTCTTCAACCTGGTTATTTCTTCTGTAATGTCACTTTTTTGTGCCAAAAATGCTACTTCCATTTCCAATCTTCCCTTATCAAGTGAAATATTCTGGGTTAGCTGTTTTATTCTTTCTATTAATTTCTCCTGAAATTCCTTCAGGTTTTCAGGCTTGTCTTTTTCTATCTCCTTTATTATTATTACCATGCGAGAGGCGCTCTTTAAAATGTCCTCCATTAACCTGTTCCCTTCTTCTTCTCTGCTTTGTACCAATAGATCCAGAGCTTTATTGAGAGATGATTTTATCGATTCCCATTTCCCTTCATCTTCCTCTTTTTTAACGAATTCAAATATCTCTCTGCATCGAAGTATTGCCTCCAGGTTAATATCCTCTTCCAACCGGGCAGCCTCTTTTAACCGGTATAAGGATTGCAGATAGGATGTTAAAAGATCTTCATTCAACCTTATCTCACTAATTCGATCATTGCCATCCTCAATTTTTATTAAAACACTGACTGTGCCTCTATTTATACGTTCCTGAATAATATTCTCAATTCTTTGCAGAATATCCAGTGATTGAACCGGCATTTTGACTTTGATATCACAATAACGATTGTTTACTGTTTTTATCTCTGTAATAGAGGTAACACCACTAATCTCGGCTTCGCCCATACCAAAGCCGGTCATACTTTTAACCAAAGTTTTCTCCTTTTTTTGTCTATATTTTAGAATCATTTTAGAAAATTCCTATGCCTCTGTCAAATATATCAGGTAAGATAAGCTTATGCCCTGTGATAAAATCATGTCTAAAAGTGAGCAATGGTTTTGCAGAAACTTCTCCTTCCTAAGTATTTTTTTGACTTGACCGTTGGTTTTTAATATATTATTAATGGTTTCTAATTTCTTTAATCTTAATCTTATTCTATTTTAAAAATAAGAGGAGAAAAGATGATGCTGGATAGCATTGCCCTATCACTGGTAGCCTACGAGATTAATAAAGAGTTAATCCCCTCAAAGATCGTGACCTTACACCAAGTAGATCAATATGGCATATTGATGGTTTTAAAAAGTAAGAAAGACTACCAAAATATTTTCTTCTCTCTTCGTCCAGACCGAATGTCTTTTTTTATCAGTACAATGTTACCACCGGAAGATCTTCATTCTTCAGCATTTTTAAAACAATTACAAAGCCAGCTTCAGGGAGGAAGATTGGTAAAAATTGAACAGGTAGATTTTGACCGAATCATAAGACTAGTTATAGAACCCTATCAAAAATTTGGAACTCCCACAAAATATATTCTAATTGTTGAATTTATGGGTAAACATAGTAATGCCATTCTGGTTGATGAAAATGGTTACATTAAAACAGCCCTTAAACAATTTGGTTCTGAGCTTAACCGCTATCGCGAGGTTAAACCTGGTATTTTGTATAAACATCCTCCGGCACAGGATAAGTTAAATCCTCTGACCGTGAGTAAAGAACAATTTTTAAGTAT
>JAKQEP010000079.1 GCA_029556475.1 Candidatus Atribacteria bacterium | reverse complement strand
AAGAGAAGGCCACTGTTATTATTTCTTTGAAATGGCAGGTTATTTGATTATGAGGTTTGCAGGTAAATAAATCATAAAAGGTGACATTATCTGGCGATAATTAACTCCCCTTTTAGGTGACATTTTCTAAAGTTATTGACAGATAAATCAATATAAAATAGAATATACAGTCCTATTTATACTTTACTTTAACTAAATATAGTCCATTCGGTGGGATGACCATTCCAGACTTTTGATTATCTTTTTCTTTTAATATATCAAGAATATCCTTCGGCTCTCTTCTCATAATAGAAAATTCTAACAGGGTACCTACTATTTTTCTGACCATTTTGTACAAAAAAGAATCTGCTTCAATCAAAAAAGTTAAAAAAGGTCCTTTTTTATTTATTGTAATTTTTTTAATATTTCTAATGTTATTTTTAAGTGATGTTTCTCTTTTTTGATTAAGGCAGCCCAGGGCACTAAAATCATGAGAACCAATTAGATATTGAGCTGTTTCCTTCATTCTTTCAATTTCTAATGGATAATTATAAAAGTAGAAATATCTACTTAAGAAAAGATCTTTGGCATTGGATACCTGTGACGTTCTAATCTTATTTACAATATTGTACTTATATAATCTGCTTTTAGCATTATAACGAGCATGGAAATCATAATAAACTTCTTTAGCAAATTTTACTCTAATATCTTGTGGTAGAAGATTATTTAAAACAATACTCCATTTATCGATTGGGATGTTTGTTCTGTTTTTAAAATTGGCTACTTGGCCAATGGCATGTACACCTGCATCCGTCCGACCAGACCCATATAATTTTAATTCTTTTTCACCGGTAATGTTTCTCAAAGTGTCTTCAATCACACCCTGTATTGTTTTCTTATTTTTTTGTCTCTGCCATCCAGAATACTCTGTTCCATCATAGGATATAACTAGTTTAATGTTTATTGGTTTAGTCATTATTTTAAATAACCTATAAATAAGAAAGAATGAGAATTAGTAAAGTTACTATCATAAAAATGTAATCAACCTTAGTTATTAGCAATTGGCGGTAGTGTGTTCTTCCTTCACCGCCCCGATAACATCTTGCTTCCATTGCTATTGATAACTCATCAGCTCTGTGGAAGGCACTAACAAATAGAGGAATGATAATAGGTAAAAAATTTTGAATCCGTTTAACTATATTGCCACTTTCGAAATCCGCCCCTCTTGCCATTTGGGCTTTAATGATTTTTTCGGTTTCTTCCATTAAAGTTGGTATAAACCGTAAAGCAATAGTCATCATCATGGCAATTTCATGAGCAGGTATCCTGATGATTTTTAAGAAAGATAGTATTCTTTCTATTCCATCGGTAAGAGCTATGGGAGAGGTGGTCAGAGTTAACCATGATGTAGATAAAATTAAGTAAAATAATCGAACTGCTATAAATAATCCACGTTGAATACCTTCCCGAGTAATATTTAATATCCATATATGATAAATAACCTCACCTGGGGTTGTGAAAAAATGAATCAACAGCGTAAAAGCAATAATAAATATCAACGGTCTAATTCCCTTTAATACATATTTGGGATGTACTTTCGATAAATAAATATTTGTAAATAAATAGAGACCAATTAAAAAAAAGCCTATCCAGGAATTTATTAAGAAAACTGATGTAATAATTAATATTACTACAAATATTTTTACCCTGGGATCTAATCTATGTATAATAGAATTTCGATATATATACTGACCAATTGTTATACTTCTGAAAAACATCATTTTCTTTTTATACTTCTTGCCAATTTCAATATTTCATCTTTAGCTTCTTCTACTGTTAATATCCCGGAACTGATGGGTTTCCCTATTTTTTTTAATTTATACATAGTATAAGTTACCGGGGGTAAAGAAAGTCCAATATTTTCTAACTTTTCAATAGAATATTGAAAAATATTTCTAGGGGTATCATCCATTATAACCTTCCCTTTTTCCATAACAATTATTCTTTTTGCAAGTTCTGCCATTATTTCCATATTATGGGAAACCATAATGATGGTTTTACTATATTTCTGATGGAGATTAACAATAACCGATAATATTTTTGAACAACTTTGAGGGTCTAAACTGGCAGTTGGTTCATCTAAAACAACTACTTCGGGTTCAATTGCCAAAATACTGGCGATTGCCAACCTGCGCATTTCTCCACCGCTAAGTGTAAATGGAGACCTATCTTTATAGCAATGATAATCCATATCAACCATTTTCAAAGATTTTTGTATTCTTTCATCCAACTCCTTCCCGGTAACGCCCATATTATTAGGACCGAAGGCAATTTCTTTAGATATGGTTTCTTCAAAAAATTGGGCTTCAGGATACTGAAAAGATAATCCTATTTTCTTCCTTACTTCTCTTAATTTTCTTTTGTCCTGGTGAATATCTATGTTATCAATAAGTATTTGTCCTTTGGTAGGCTTCAACAAACCATTTAATAATTGCAATAAAGTTGTTTTCCCACAGCCGGTATGTCCAATGATTCCCACAAATTCACCTTTATCAATCTCTAAATTAATATTCTTTAGAGCTTCTGTTTCAAAAGGCATGTTAAAATTATAGGTATAAAAGACTTCTTTTATATGTATAAACACAAATATTCTACCATTTCTTCTTCAGTTATGATGTTGGAAGGAATCTCAAGTCCATTCTCTGCAAGTTTTCTGGCTAATTGAGTAATTTGAGGTACTTCTAAGCCCAGATTCATCAACAGGTCTGCTTGGGAAAAAACGCTTTTAGGAGAGCCAGTTAGTACAATTTTACCTTTATCCATTACAAATATTTTTTTAAATTGTGCAGCTTCGGACATAAATTGAGTTATATAGATAATAGTAATGCCTTTTTCTTCGTTAAGAGTCTTAATTATTTCTAAAATATTTTTTCTTCCTTTGGGATCAAGCATAGAAGTGGGCTCATCTAATACCAAATATGTGGTATGCATAGCTAAGGCACCGGCAATTACAACTCTTTGTTTTTGTCCACCAGATAATAAATGTGGTTCACTGGTTCTAAGTACATTCAATTCCGCAATATTTAAAGCCCAGTCAACCCTTCTCTTCATTTCTTCTTCTTCTATTCCAATATTTTCTAATCCAAAAGCTATATCATCTTCAACTGTAGTAGCAATCAACTGATTGTCAGGATTTTGAAATACCATGCCAACCTTTTTTCTGATATTCCAAATTGACTCGATATCCTTAGTATTAAAACCGTCTACATAGACATCACCACTACCTGGCAACAAAAACCCATTGATATGTTTTGCTAAAGTTGATTTACCAGATCCATTTGCTCCTATAATAGCTACAAAATCACCTTCTTGAATTTCCATATTGATCCCGGATAAAGAAGTAATTTTATGGTTTTGTCCTGTATTGTAAAAATGAGTGACATTGTTAAATTTTATCAATATTATTTTTCCCTTTTTGGAAAATGTCTTATTAAATATCTTATTAAATAAAATTAAAAAGGTTAAATGTCAGAATGATTAATACATTTATATCCTAACAATTTAACCTTAATATTTATCTGGTAATTTTTACTTTATAAATTCAATAATAGCCATGGGGGAGGAATCCCCTTTTCGAAAACCAGCTTTTATTATTCTGGTATAGCCGCCATTTCTTTCTTTATATTGGGGGCTAATCTCTTTAAAAAGTAGTTGCAACGCTTGCTTATTTTGTATATATTGAAATATTTGTCTTCTAGCCTGAAAATTGTCCTCTTTGGCTATAGTTACCATCTTCTCTATATGTTTTTGTAATTCTTTTGCTTTAGGAAGAGTTGTATTTATTTTACGATTGTTAATCATAGAAATGGCTAAATTTGATAATAATGCCTTTCGATGACTGGTATCTACATTTAATTTTCTTTTTAAAACTCTATGCCTCATTAGACCATCTCCTTCTAATCTGAACCCTTTAAATTATATCCAAATTCATTTACCTTTTCTTTAATCTCTTCAAAAGATTTCTTTCCTAAATTCTTAATGGACATTATTTCTTCTTCAGTTTTGCCGATAATTTCGCCAAAAGTATTTATATTCGATTTCTTTAAACAATTATAGGACCTAACTGATAAGTCCAATTCCTCAATAGTCTTTTCCAATAATTTTTTTTGTTCAAGACTTTCATTATCCTCTTCAGTAATCTGCTCCACCTCTGAATCAATATCCTCTGGAGAAAATTTATTAATTACCTTTAAATATTTAATTAGTATATTTGCAGACTTACTCAATGCCTCATCAGGTAAAATACTCTTATTTGTATAGATATCCAGGACTAGTTTCTCACAGTTTATAAATTGAGCAGAACTAGTTTTATCAACATTAAAAGATACTTTAATCACCGGAGAAAATAAAGAATCTATATTAATAAAATTGATTGATTGGTCTTTTTTCTTGTTTTCTGGTGCAGTAACATAACCGGTACCTTCTTCAACTACAATTTCTATGTCTATTTTCCCCTCACTACTCAATGTTGCTATTTTGTGTTCAGGATTTAATATCTCTACATTGATATTAGGTGTTATATCACCAGCAGTAACAATTTTTTTTCCACCAGCTTTTAAGCGAAGATTTTCTATTTTGCTACCATACATCTTAAATACGATTTCTTTTATATTCAATATAATCTCATTCATATCTTCTTTAACGCCCGGTAAAGTAGAGAATTCATGCATAACGCCTTCAAACCTAATTGCTGTTGCACTAGCGCCAGGAAGAGAAGATAACAATACTCTTCTTAAAGAATTTCCTAAGGTAGTTCCATACCCCCTATCTAAAGGTTCAATGGTGAATTTACCATAACTATCCGTTAAATTTTCAACTTTTATTTTAATATCATTTACATCTAACAACTGACAACCTCTCCTTCCGAAAAAAATAGCGCTCTGTTAATGTCAAATCATCTAGAATAGTATTCAACAACCAATTTTTCGTCAATGGGTAAATCAATATCCTCTTTGCTAGGTAGCTTCACAACAGTACCCCTTAATTTTGTCATCTCAGCATCGAGCCAGGAAGGAACATTTTTATTAGTTTCCTCTTGTTTTAATTCTTTAAATTCAGAAATAGACTGGCTTTTCTCTTTAACCTCTACTACATCACCAATTTCAACCATATAAGAGGGGATATTAACCTTTTTACCATTAACTAAGATATGAGAATGCCTGACCATCTGTCTAGCTTTAGCTCGAGAATTAGCAAAACCTAAACGAAAAATAACATTATCTAATCTTCTTTCTAAAAATTGTATAAAGTTATCACCGGTTATACCATGTTTTTGTTCAGCTTTCTTAAATAAATTGCTAAATTGTCTTTCCAATAAACCATACATATTCTTCATTTTCTGCTTTTCCCGCAATTGAATACCATAATTAGTTAATTTTTTTATTCTTTTTGCCTGAGCTGATTTTCCAGGCTCTGAAGGCCTTCTTTCCAAAGAACATTTATCTGTATAACAGCGATCTCCTTTTAAAAATATTTTTGAACCCTGCCTGCGACATAACCGGCACACAGGGCCACTATATCTAGCCATAAACTCCTCCTTAAATCTGATTAGCAGTTATTTAATATCATTTTATTTTATAAAAAAAACAAACACCTAAATAGATATGGAATCCTTATTTAAACCCTTCTCTGTTTAGGTGGTCTACAACCATTATGAGGTATAGGGGTAACATCCCTTATTGAGTTAATCTTAAAACCGATGGCTTGCAGTGAACGAATAGCAGTTTCTCTTCCAGAGCCGGGCCCCTTTACATAAACATCTATTTCTTTCATTCCCTGTTCCATCGCTTTTTTACCGGCTTCTTCTGCTGTTTTTTGAGCAGCAAAAGATGTGCTTTTTTTACTTCCTTTATTGCCAATAGATCCTGCACTCGCCCATGAAATAATATTCCCCTCTACATCTGAAACACTAACGACAGTATTATTAAAAGTGGATTGTATATGGACAATGCCTTTTAAAACATTTTTCTTTACTTTCTTTTTACGAACCTTTTTGCTTTGCTTTTGTGCAACCAATTTGGCTCTCCTTTCCTTTTTCTTAAAAGCTGATAAGTGTTTTTTTCAATTATTTTTTGCCTCTTTTAACACCAATAGTTTTTCTGGGACCTTTTCTGGTTCTTGCATTAGTGTTAGTCCTTTGCCCTCTTACCGGCAAACCTTTTTTATGTCTTAATCCGCGATAAGAACCTATTTCCATCAGTCGTTTAATATCTACAGCTTGTTGACTACGAAGTTCTCCCTCAACTTTATAGTTCTTGCTAATGATATCTCTAATTTTTGCAATTTCATCATCCTTTAAATCCTTAACCTTTGTTTGCTCGTTTATTCCTGCCTCAGTTAGAATTTTATGAGACAGGGTAAAACCTATACCATAAATATAAGTTAAAGCAGTTTCAATATTTTTATTTCTTGGTAAATCAACACCACTAATTCTAGCCATGAGGAATTGCTCCTTCCTAAATTATTTCCCTTGTTTTTGTTTATGTTTGGGATTAACGCATATTACCATTATTTTGCCATTCCTTCTAATTAACTTACATTTTTCACAAATCTTTTTTACTGAAGTCCTGACCTTCATTCTGTTACTACCTTTCTTTAACGGTGACCTTTATTAAAATGATTAATGATAGGGATAATAAGATTAAAACAAATAAGCTAATTATCTAAAATTCATTAGAACTCAATTAACCCTATAACCGGTAAACGATCCTGCCTCGACTTAAATCATAAGGAGATATTTCAACTTTTACCTTGTCTCCAGGCAATATACGGATAAAATTCATTCTGATTTTCCCGGATATATGGGCTAAAATTTCGCATCCATTTTCTAACTCAACCTTAAAATAGGTATTTGGTAAAGCTTGGATTACCCTTCCTTTCATTTCCACATATTTTTCCTTGCCCATTTTTCTCTCCTAATAATAAATAAAAAGAAATAATTTTATTATATATACCATTCAATTACTGATAGTTAATATTTCATTTCCTTCATCATATATGGCAATAGTATGCTCAAAGTGTGCTGATAAGCTGCCATCAAAAGTTTTAACAGTCCAATTATCATTATCACAAACAGTTCTGTAATCCCCCTGGTTTAACATTGGTTCAATGGCTATTACCATTCCTTCCTCTAATTTTAATCCAGTTCTTCGTCTCCCATAATTGGGGATTTGGGGGTCTTCGTGTACCATCAATCCTACACCATGTCCAACATATTCTCGCACCACAGAAAAACCATTTTTTTCAGCAATTGATTGAATAGCAAATGATATATCTCCGATATAGTTTCCTTTTACTGCCTGTTTTATACCAGCAAATAAACATTCTTTTGTTGTATTTATTAACTTTTTTGCTTTACAATCTATCTCGCCAACTCCAAACGTTTCTGCCATATCACCAAAATATCCATTAAGATTAGTGCCAATATCGAGACTGATGATATCACCTTCCTTTAATACCCGTTCTCCTGGTATTCCATGAACGATTTCATCATTTATAGAAACACATATTGATGCGGGAAACTCATAACCTTTGGGACCATATCCTTTAAAAGATGGTACACCGCTGTGTTTCTTTATGAATAACTCTGCAGCCTGGTCTAACTGTATTGTTTTTAAGCCAGGTTTTATTCTTTCAGCTAAATATTTTAAGGTATTTGCTGCAAGTTGGCAACTTTTCTTAATATTTTTAATCTCTTTATTAGTTTTTATAATTACCATAATCATTCCTGTTTTCGCCAATACCAAGTTCAGCTAATCTATTCCATATGTCTTTAAGTATAGCAATAACATCTTGATTAGCATTGATTTTTGTTAAAATTCTCTTTTTTCGATAATAATTTGATAAAGGTAGTGTCTCATCATTATAAACATCTAATCTCTTTTTAATAGTATCTTCTCGGTCATCATCTCTTTGGATTAATTTTCCATTGCACTTGTGGCACAATTCAGCCTTATCAGGTGGATCATATTTAAGATTATAAATAGTTCCACATTTGGTGCAAACTCTTCTCGCTGATAAACGATTAATAATATTCTGATAAGAAGCTTCAAAATAAAAAACCTGGTCAATTTTTTTATCTAATCTTTCAAATACTTTGTCCAACGCTTTTGCTTGATTAATATTTCTGGGAAAACCATCCAAAATAAACCCTTTTTCGCAATCAAATTCTTTAATTCTATTCTCTACTATTTTAATAACATATTCGTCGGGGACCAATTTACCTGATCTTACAAAATTTTTTGCTTTCATTCCTATTTCGGTATTCTTATCAATAGCATTCCTCAAAATGTCACCAGTAGCAATTACTGGAATTACAATTCGCCTCTGTATTTCATTGGCAATGGTACCTTTGCCAGCACCCGGTGGACCCAATAGTATAATTATCATTTTTCATCCCTCAAAAAAGTCAGAGGAAACTTGTATTTTGTTATTTGATAAATCCTTCATAATGCCTCATTAACATATGCGATTCAATCTGCTCAACTGTTTCAAGAGCAACGCCCACCATAATAATAACTGAGGTGCCGCCAAAATAAATAGTAGTAATCCCGGTAACTTCTATTAATATATTGGGTAAAATGGCTATTATAGCTAAGAATATTGCGCCACTTAAAGTTATCCTGGTCATTATGCTGTCAATGTACATAGCAGTTGCCTTACCAGGTCTTCGTCCAGGAATGAAGCCACCATATTTTTTAATATTATCGGATAAGTTCTGCGGATTAAAAGTAATGGCAGTGTAAAAAAAGGTAAAGACAATTATTAAAATAGCATACAAAGTCAGATACAATGGTGTTCCCGGTGAAAGGGCTTGGGCTATTTTTTGCATAAAGGTCGACCCTTGAAAAAATTGTGCCAGAGTACCAGGGAAAATTAAAATTGCAGAAGCAAAAATAATGGGGATAACACCAGCTTGGTTTACACGTAATGGTATATGAGTGCCTTGCCCTCCATATAATCTTCTGCCCACAACACGTTTGGCATATTGCACCGGTATCCGTCTCTGGCCTTGCTGTATAGCAACTACTCCGGCTATAACTAACACAATAACCGCTAGCAAAGCAATTATGGATATAATACCAACTTCCCCTACTCTGACTAAACTCCAGGTTTGAATAATTTCAGTAGGGATTCTGGCTACAATACCGGTAAATATAATAATTGAAATACCATTGCCGATACCAAAATCACTAATTTGCTCACCTATCCACATTAAAAAACAGGTACCTGCAGTTAGACTAACAGTCAATAATATTCTAAACATAATACCGCTTATAATTAAAACCTGTAAACTTTCTAACCAGGCGCTAATGCCTACAGCCTGTATAAGTCCAAGTACAAGAGTTCCGTATCTGGTAATACTATTTATTTTATTTCTACCTTCTTCGCCTTCTTTAGACCATTGTTCAAATAAAGGTACTATTGATTGTAATAAAGACATTATAATTGAGGCATTAATATAGGGCATAATGCCAAGAGCAAACAGTGAAAATCTACTCAACGCACCACCGGCAAAAAGATCAAAAAAACCAAGTATACCACCTTGAGCAAACAAATTTGCCAATGCTTGCTTATCAATACCTGGTAATGGTATATGACTCCCTAGTCTTACTACTATTAGCATTGCCAAAGTAAATAATAAACGATTTTTCAGATCAGGAATCTTAAATATATTACGAAGCTGTTCCAGCACTTATATCACCTCGACCTTTCCACCAGCTGCTTCAATCTTATTTATAGCTTCTTTACTGAATTTGTGGGCTTTGATAGTAATTTTTTTAGTGATTTCACCTTCGCTCAGAATTTTTATACCACTCAATAATTTTTTTACCATACCATCCTGTATTAATCTTTCAGGAGTAATTACTTCTCCGTCATCAAATTTATTTAATTGCGCAATATTTATAATGGCATATTTATTCCGAAAAATGTTACGGAAACCACGTTTGGGCACCCTTCTACTTAAAGGCATTTGCCCACCTTCAAAATATGAACTTATTTTTGAACCAGAACGACTTTTCTGACCTTTTGTTCCTCTTCCAGAAGTGGAACCATGGCCTGAAGAATTTCCCCTACCCACTCTTTTTCTTGATTTTGTAGAACCAGGGTTGGGTTTTAAGCTATTCATTTTCATAGCAAATCTCCTTTGGCAACAACTATTTTAATTAAAGATTTTTTCTACTGGAATTCCTCTTAATTTAGCAATTTCTCTAGCACCTCTTAAGCTAAGCAAAGCATCTATAGTAGCCTTAACCACGTTTAAATGATTATTACTTCCTAAAGATTTGGTAAGAATATCCTGTATTCCTGAAACTTCGATTATTGCTCTAACCGGTCCTCCAGCAATAACTCCCGTCCCAGGAGAGGCTGGACGTAAAATTACTTTTGCACCACCGTAAATTCCAAGCACAGTATGAGGTATTGTGCTGTTTTTAGTTTTAATTTTAAACATATTATTTTTAGCTTTGGTAACAGCTTTTCTAATAGCATCGGCAACATCTTTGGCTTTTCCATAACCAATACCAACATTTCCTTTACCATCACCAACGGCAACCATTGCACTAAAACTAAACCTTCTTCCACCTTTTACTACCTTGCTGACTCTGTTAACAAAAATTACACTTTCTTTATACTCTTGCTCCTCAGCACTAATCTTTTGCACAAATTCATCTCCTCTCCCTTTCAATTTACATAACATAATGTGTCACAATTCTAAAAAACCTGTATCAACTTAAGGTCTTCAGTATAAATGACAAGTTTATTCTACTTCTATTTAAAGCTTGATTTGATCACCCAATGCCTTTACTCTACCATGGTATAAATAACCATTCCGGTCAAAAACGATTTTTTTTATCCCTTTTTCCTTTAACCTATTGTTAAATACTTTACCGGTTATTTCTGCTGCCTTAATATTTCCCCCATAATTAATTTCTTTTTTTACTTCAGTCTCTAAATTAGAAATTGAAACAATCGTTTTCCCTGATTCATCGTCTATAGCTTGAGCGTATATATGTTTTGCACTGCGGAAAACTGATATTCTAGGTTTTTCTGAAGTACCATAAATACTTTTTCTGATACCCTTTTTTCTTCTTAACCGAGCATCCCTTTTCTTATTTTTCAACACAATTTTTACCCCTTTTCTCAATTTTCACTAAAGTAGCGACAATTATTTTTTACCACCAACAGAGGCTCCCGCTTTTCCAACTTTTCTTCTAATATGCTCATCAATGTATTTTATACCTTTACCTTTATATGGTTCGGGTTTTTTTAAACTTCTGATCTCGGCAGCGATTTTGCCAACTAACTGTTTATCGGCACCTTTTATCTTAATAGTTTTCTGTTTTTCCACTAAAAATTCAATTCCAACAGGAGCTTCGACTCTTATTGGGTGCGAATATCCTAAGTTTAATTCTAGATTTTTATCCTTAAGGTCAGCCCGGTATCCTACACCATTTATTTCTAAAACTTTTTCAAATCCTTCATTCACACCTTTTACCATATTAAAGATAAGACTCCTGGTTAATCCATGCAGAGAACGATGTATCCTTAAGTCGCTTACTCGTTCAATAATAACCCTTTGATTTACAATTGTTACCTTTATGCCAGAAGGTATTTGATGAAATAATTCCTGATTGTCTTTTTTTACTTTTATAATTCTGTCATCAATTTCAACTAATACACCTTCAGGTATTACCACAGGTAATTTACCAATTCTTGACATATAATCCTCCATACTAAAAATCTAGCAAAGTTAATATAAAATATCGCGAAATTGATTACCATCTCTAATTCTGAGTGGTCTTCATTGTTAAATACCTTTTTTAACAGGGTATTTTTACCAAATATAACACAAGACCTCTCCTCCAAAATGTCGCTTTTTGGCTTCTTTGCCAGTCATAATCCCATTGGAAGTGGAAAGGATACTAACTCCAAGTCCTCCTAAAACATCTGGAATATCCGATTTATTAACATATACCCTTAAGCCAGGTTTGCTAATTCTTTTTAAATTAGTTATGGTTCTTTGCTTACCAGAGTATTTCAATAAAATAATAATAACACCTTGTTTATTATCTTCTTTGTAATAGTAATCCATAATATAACCTTCTTCTTTTAATATTCTGGCAATTTCTAACTTAATCTTAGAAGAAGGGATTTCTAATTTTTCTTTTTTAACCCGATTCGCATTTCTAATTCTGGTAATCATGTCTGCAATAGGATCTGTTACTACTCCCATGACCTCTTCCTCCTTTCTAGCTATCAAACTGATAGATCAGTTTATTCTTTATGTAATAAAATATTTTATTATTAAATTTTCTTACCAACTTGATTTTTTTATACCAGGTAATTCCCCATACAATGCCATTTGTCTAAAGCAAATACGACAAATTCCAAATTTTCTGAGATAACCTCTCGGTCGACCACAAATATTACAACGATGATATTCTCTTACCTTATATTTCTGTTCCCTTCTTGCTTTAACAATTAAAGCTTTCTTTGCCACATCTTACCCCTTCTTTCTTGCTTATTCTTCTCTTCTAAAAGGCATACCAATATAAGTTAACAATTCTTTTGCTTCCTCATCAGTTTTTGCATTAGTTACAATAGTAATGTTCATTCCTAGAGTTGTTTTAACTTTATCGAAATCCATTTCAGGGAATATCAATTGTTCATTAATGCCTAAAGTATAACTCCCTCTGCCATCAAAAGATTTTGTCGAAGTACCTTGAAAATCCCGGATTCTAGCTAAAGCAACATTAATAAATCGGTCTAAAAATTCATACATCTTACTTTTTCGTAAAGTAACCTTGCACCCTACCGGCATTCCTTTTCTAATAGAAAAATTAGATATTGATTTTTTTGACTTAGTAATTATTGGTTTTTGGCCGGTAATAGTAGAAATAACTTCTGTTGCCTCTTCGATTATTTTAGAATCTTGCTTTGCTTTACCTAGTCCCATGTTAAGAATAATTTTTTCTATCTTTGGTACTGCCATTTTATTCTTATAATTAAACTTTTTAATCATTGCTGGAATAACTTCTAGTTCATATCTTTCTTTTACACTGAGTGTCACTATGTCAACCCTCCTAAACCTTGTCAATAATTTCTCCACATTTTTTACAAACCCGAACCTTTTTACCTTCCTTCGTCTTTCCATTATTAGTACTGGTTGGTTTATTACATTTATTACACACTAAACGTACGTTAGATATATGAATAGGACCTTCCTGTCTAATAATTCCACCCTGTGGTGTTTTCTGAGTTGGTTTCATATGTTTTTTCACCAAGTTTATCCCTTCAATGATTAATCTATTTTTATTTGGAAATATTTCAATAATTTTTCCACTTTTTCCTTTATCTTCACCACAGATGATCAATACATTATCTTTCTTTTTTAGCTTGGTCTTTCCTCTTACCATCAACATTCTCCTTTCTAACATGCTACAAAACTTCAGGAGCAAGAGAAATAATTTTCATAAATTTCTTTTCCTTTAATTCTTTTGCCACTGGCCCGAATATTCTTGTTCCTATAGGTTCATTCTGGTTATTAACAATAACAGCAGCATTATCATCAAATCTTATATATGAACCGTCGATACGATGAATTTCTTTTTTTGTTCTGACAATAACGGCTTTAACTACTTCTCCTTTTTTTGCTGTACCACCAACATTTGCTTCTTTTACTGAAGCCACGATTACTTCACCTATTCGAGCATACCTCTTTTTTGATCCTCCCAGAACCTTGATACATTGAATTTTCTTTGCACCTGAATTATCTGCTACCACTAACCTTGACTGCATTTGTATCACTTTATCCACACTCCCTTACAAATCATGTTTATTGTTTCTATTTTCTCTTTTGAATGATTTCTTCTACTTCCCATCTTTTTCTTTTACTTAATGGTCGGGTTGATTTTATCCGAACCTTGTCCCCAATATCACATATATTTTTTTCATCATGTGCCATAAATCTTGAGCTTCTTCTAATCCTTTTCTTGTATAATTTATGGGAAACGGTGTTAGTTACCTCTATAACGACAGATTTATCCATTGCATTGCTTACCACAATTCCTGTTACATTCTTACCTTCAGTTGACATAGCCATTAGACATCACCTTTAATTTTCAAATTTTTTAGGAAATTGACCCAGTTTTGTTTTTGATAAATTTCTCTTGCAAAACAGTTTTTACTCTTGCAATATTATGTTTTACTTCTTTAATTTTCATGTAATTACTCAATTGTCCGGTAACTGACTGAAAACGTAGACTAAATAGCTCTTCCTTTAAATCAACCAACTTTTTCTCTAATTCTTCATTTGACAAATCTCTTAATTCAATTGCTTTCATTTATCCCACCACCTGTTCTTCTCGCTTTACAAATCTAGTTTTAATAGGCAATTTATGTGAAGCTAATCTCATTGCTTCTCTTGCTAATTCCTCCTCAACACCACCTAGTTCAAATAATACAGCACCTGATTTTACAATAGCAACCCAAAACTCAGGTGAGCCTTTCCCTTTGCCCATTCTTGTTTCTGCAGGTTTCTTAGTAACAGACTTATGAGGAAAAATTCTAATCCAAACTTTACCCCCTCTTTTAATGGCATGAGTTATGGCGATTCGCGCTGCCTCAATCTGAGCTGCAGTAATCCAACTGGACTGTAATGCTTGCAAACCATATTCTCCAAAAGAAATCAGGTGTCCTTTATGAGCTTTTCCCTTCATCACACCCCGATGTATTTTTCTATATTTTGTTCTAGTCGGTTGAAGCATCTTCTTCCTCCCCCAGTCTATCTACTTTTTCTGATTTCTCATTTAAAGGTTTTTCTATTTTTTGGTTACTGACCATTTCCGTTTTTTCAGAGGCAATTCCCGAAACAGGGCCCTTAGGTAAAACCTCTCCCTTAAATATCCAGACTTTAACACCTATTTTACCGTAAGTAGTGTTTGCTTCAGAAAATCCATAGTCAATATCAGCTCTCAGAGTATGCAAGGGAAGTCTGCCTTCCATATGCCACTCCGTTCTGGCAATTTCAGCACCACCAATTCTGCCAGAAATCATAATTTTTATTCCTTCAGCCCTCATTTTAATAGCTCTTGCTGCAGCTTGTTTCATAATTCTTCTCGCTGCAGTCCTACGTAAAATTTGGTTAGCTATATCCTCTGAAACTAATTGCGCATCAATTTCCGGAACTTTTATCTCTTTAATATTTATTTGTAATTCTCCCTCAACCAGTTTTGTTAAATTGTCCTTTAATTTGTTAACTTCTGTACCTTTTCTGCCAATAATAACTCCTGGCCGGGCACAATTTATGGTTATTCTTATTCTATTGGCAATTCTCTCGATATTAACAACAGAAACGCCAGCATGAGCTAAATTGTCTTTTATGTATTTTCTAATTTTATAGTCTTCATAAACATGCTGACTGTATTTTTTCTGACTGAACCATTTTACATCCCAATCTTTAATTATCTCTAAACGTAAACCTTTCGGATTAACCTTTTGTCCCAATTAAACTTCAACCCCTTTCTCTTCCACTTCTATGGTAATATGGCTTGTCCTCTTATTAATTTTAGCCGCTCTCCCCATAGCCCTTGCTCTAAATCTTTTTAAAGTAGGCCCTTCGTCTACAAACGCTTTATTGATATATAATTCATCAATATTTTTATCATGATTATTTTCAGCATTGGCAATAGCTGATTTAAGAACTTTGTAAATCATTTTAGATGTTCGTTTTGGTGAAAACTTAAGAATTAATAACGCCATACCAGCATCTTTCCCTCTAATCAGTTCAACAGTACGTCGACATTTTCTTGGCGATATTGGGAGATATTTTCCTACAGATTTTACGCCCATAATATTCCTCCTCTTCTTCATGCAATTGCATAAAATACATTCTATTTAATTGCAGTAGACCTTTCTGTGCGTGCACCATGCCCTTTAAATCTTCTGGTAGGCGCAAATTCACCCAATTTATGTCCAACCATATTTTCAGTTATATAGACAGGGACATGTTTTTTACCATCATGAACTGCAATTGTATGTCCAACCATTAAAGGAAAGATAGTTGAAGCTCTTGACCATGTTTTAATGGGTTCTTTTTTTCTTTTTCTATTTAGGTCTCTAATCTTTTTTAATAGTTTTTCATAAATATAGGGACCTTTTTTAATTGACCTAGACATATCTGGATTATCCCCCTTTAATTATTTTGTCCTTTTTTTAACAATAAATCTATCGGAATTTTTTTTCTTTTTACGAGTACGGTATCCTTTGGCTAATACTCCACTGGGAGACACTGGATGCCTGCCACCAGATGTCTTACCTTCTCCACCTCCCAAAGGATGATCAATTGGATTCATAGCAACTCCTCTAACTTTCGGCCTTCGTCCTTTCCATCTACTTTTACCAGCTTTACCCAAATTTATATTAGCATGATTTAAATTTCCAACCTGACCAATTGTAGCAAAGCAATGTATTCCAATAAGCCTCACTTCTCCGGATGGTAACTTTACATGGGCGTATTTTCCTTCTTTAGCTAAAATTTGAGCACTTACTCCGGCAGATCTAGCTAAAACAGCACCTTGACCTCTTTTCATTTCAATATTATGTATAAAAGTACCTTCGGGAATATCCTTTAAGGCTTTTGTATTTCCTACACGAATCTCAGCATCAGGGCCAGCTAATATAGTATCACCAATTTTTAAATTATCAGGACAGATAACGTATCTTTTTTCTCCGTCATAATAATTTAGCAAAGCAATTCTGGCGGATCTATTTGGGTCATATTCAATTTCTGCTACTTTAGCAGGTATGCCGTTTTTCTTTCTGATAAAATCTATTACTCTATATTTTCTTTTCGCTCCTCCACCCCTTCTTCTAACCATGATGCTACCAGCATTATTTCTTCCGGCTTTTTTACTCTTTCCTTTGGTCAGCCCCTTTTCTGGTTTACTGCGGGTAATATCTTCAAAGGTAGATACAGTCATGAATCTCCTTCCAGCTGAAGTTGGTTTATACTTTTTTATATCAACCACTTTTATCTACACCTTTCTTTATAATTAACATCAATTAAATATTATCTAATTCTTTGATTGATTGCCCCTCTTTTACGGTAGCAATTACCTTTTTCCATTGCGCTGTCTTTCCTGTATATTTCCCCATTTTCCTTTTTTTTGCAGGAACATTAATGGTATTAACTTTTTCAACTTTTATTTTAAATTTATTTTCAATAGCTTTTTTTATTTCAGATTTGTTAGAGTTTAAGTAAACTTTAAACAGGTATTTGTTATGTTCTTTTTCTTTAACACTTTTTTCCGAAATAATGGGATGTATTAAAATCATTTTATCAGAAGGCTTCATTCAAACACCTCCTCAATAACTTTTAAGGCATTCTTGGTTATTAATATTTTTTCATAATTAACAAGCTCAAATGTATTTATTTTGTTGGCTGTAGTAACCATGGTACCTTCTAAATTTCGAACAGCTCTTCTTATTAATTCATCTTCTTTATCTATTACAATGAGTACCTTATTATTATCTAAATGTAAATTGTTAAATAAATTAATAATTTCTTTTGTCTTCCCATTTTTTAGCTCCAAATTATCCAGAATAATAAAATTATTATTTTTTACTTTGTCTGATAAGACAGATTTTAGGGCGACTAAACGCATTTTTTGAGGGATTGGATAACCATAATCCCTATGGTCTGGACCAAATATAACACCACCACCAACCCATAATGGAGAACGTATAGATCCTGCCCTGGCTCTGCCTGTTCCTTTTTGTTTCCATGGCTTTCTACCTCCGCCACTAACTTCACTTCTATTTTTAGTAGATGCAGTGCCTCTTCTTTTTTCAGCAAGATATCTTTTTACAATCTGATGAACGATATGTTTGTTTATTTTAGCGTTAAATAAACCATCATTTAATGTTATCTCACCAATTTTTTCTCCCTCTATGGTATGTACATTCATTTCAACCATAGCGCTATTCTCCTTCCTGTGTAGAATATGACTTTCGTAATTAGGAAACCTTTTCAATTGCTACAAGGGTATTATTGGGACCCGGAATAGCACCCTTTAATAAAATTAGATTCCGATCCAGATCAACCCTGACAATCTCAATATTTTTGACTTTTATAGTTCTATTACCCATTCTTCCAGGTAATTTTTTCCCCTTGAAAACCTTCGCTGCATCAACGGCACCAATAGAACCAGGAGAACGGTATTTGTCCTTTTGTCCATGGCTTTTAGGTTCTCTGGAAAAGTTATGCCTTTTTATGGAACCAGCAAATCCTTTCCCTTTGCTGACTCCAATCACATTTACTTTCTCTCCTTCTTTGAATATATCTACTTTCACTTCATTTCCAATTTCGTACTTATCTGTATCATCAAATTTAAATTCTTTAATAAAAAGACAGGGTAATACGTTTTGTTTTTTAAAATAACCATCCAATGGTTTGTTTATTCTATTTTTTTTATGGACGGCAATAAAACCAAGCTGAAGAGCATCATATTTATCTTTTTGTCTTTCCCTCTTGTTTAAAATGACACAGGGACCTGCCTGTAAAATGGTAACTCCGATAGAATCACCATTTTCTAAAAATATATTAGTCATTGCAATCTTTTTGCCTAAAATACCAGTTTTCACAAATCCGTACCTCCAAGCTGTTTTTCAGATATTATGAATATAATTAGAGAATAAAGGTTAGTTAAAAAACAATCTACAACCTGTTATATTATATTCTAAAATTTCTATACCATTGCTAATGGTTTAATATTTCTTGCCAAAAATGATTTCTTTAAATAACTTAAATTAAACCATTGCTATTCCAAAGTTTTAATCTCTATATCTACACCAGATGGTAAATCAAGGTGCATTAAAGCCTCAACTGACTTTGCAGAAGGATCAATAATATCTATCATCCTTTTATGTGTCCTCATCTCAAATTGTTCCCTCGATTTTTTATCCACATGAGGCGATCTTAAAACACAATATTTATTTATTTCAGTAGGCAAAGGAATTGGACCCGAATATTTTCCTCCAGTTTTTTTAATAGCATCAATTATCTTTAAAGTTGAGTTGTCCAATATACGATGATCATATGCCCTTAACCTGATTCTAATTTTTTGCATGTAAATATTTCTACCTCCTCAAATAATTGTAAGTTAATTATACCGCGATCTCAGTAACCACCCCTGCCGCAACAGTCCTTCCACCCTCTCGAATAGCAAAGCGAACACCCTTTTCCATAGCAATGGGAGTAATCAATTCACCGGTTATGGTTAGATTATCACCGGGCATTGCCATCTCTACTCCTTCTGGAAGATATACGGTACCTGTTACGTCGGTAGTTCTGAAATAGAACTGGGGACGATAGCCGCTGAAGATAGAGGTATGTCTTCCTCCTTCTTCTTTGGTCAGGATGACA
>JAKQEP010000077.1 GCA_029556475.1 Candidatus Atribacteria bacterium | reverse complement strand
CTCTTGAGACTTCGGCGAAGATCCCTTTTTTGATAGTTCAATGCTACTCAGGGCTCCCTATCAGTACTCTTGATCGTTCGCGCCTCTACCTCACTTTAGATAAAAAGTGAGGTATACCATATTCAATTGTTATTTAATAACAATTTTAATGATAAATTTAGAAAAGTCAAATGTATCGGGGAAAAATTTTAAAAATATAAAATAAAAGATAATTTATAGATTTAATACCACTTAACTACAAGACTACTAAGGGACTATCTTTCTATTTTTCCAGATTTATATCTTTCCAGGATTATTCTGGCTATTTTATCTGGCTCCAGTCCCAGCAGTGCTGCTACCTGTTCTCCCGGTCCACTTTCTCCAAATCTACGAATGAAGATACCTATTGAAAGGCCGGGAATGACCTCATACCACCCCTGCCCGGTAGCGGCTTCGATTACTACCTGTAGAGATTTTTTTAAATTTAAAATACTCTCTTTATACTTAAAATCCTGTCTGGAAAATGTCTCACGATCTGGAATAGATACTACCCGACAGGAAATATGTTCTCCTTCCAAAATATCCTTCACCTGAAGTGCAGTCTCTACCTCGCTTCCACTGGCTGAGATAACCACATACGGATCTTTACCACCCTGGTAAACTATGTAACCTCCACGTGAAATATCGCTGATATTCTGATATTTGCTAAGTAAGGGCAGCTTCTGCCTGGTTAATATTAAAACAGAGGGACCTTCCTTCTTTTCTAAAATATTTTGCCAGGCTACTTTAACTTCATCATTATCGGCAGGACGAATTACCTGCAAATTAGGTATAATCCTTAATGATTCAAGCTGTTCAATGGGTTGATGAGTTGGACCATCTTCACCAACATACACTGAATCATGAGTAAAAATAAAGATTACCGGTAAATTCATCAGAGCAGCCAGCCTGATTGCCGGCCTCATATAATCTGAAAATACTAAAAAGGTAGAGCAATAGGGCCTTATTCCCTTATGAAGAGCTAAACCATTACAGATAGCACCCATAGCATGCTCCCTCACTCCAAAACGGATATTACGAGCATTATAACAATTTTTTTGCAGCTCAGAGAATTTTTCCAGATAGGTCATGGTAGATGGTTCTAAATCTGCTGAACCACCTATAATATATGGAATTTCTTCTGCAATCTTATTTAAAATTTCTCCAGAAGAACTTCTGGTAGCAATTTTTTCGGCTAAATCCATTTTCCAGAATCCCATTTCTTCCGGTACCTTTAAATCAATCGACTCATCCAATTGCCTTCTTTTTTCGGGAAATTTTTCTGACCAGGAAATAAATTTATCATCCCATTGCCTTCTTAACTGCCTTAATTCTGATTTTCTTTTTTCGAAAAATTCTCTTACCTCATTGCTAACATAGAAAGTTTTATCTGCTGGCAAACCAAGATTTTTTTTCAACCCGATTACCTCTTCATGGCCGAGTGGTGCTCCATGTGAGGTATGACTATCCTGTTTGGTAGGCGCACCAAAGCCAATATGGGTCTGAACAATTATAAGAACCGGTTTATCACTCTTTTCTCGGGCTTTCATCAGTGCTCCCTTTAGCTCATCGAAATCATGGCCATTAACATTACCGATTACCCTCCAGTTATAAGCACGGTATCTTTCTGCCACTGATTCAGTAAAAGTTAAATCAGTCCTGCCAGCCAGAGAAATCTGATTTTGATCATATATAACAATCAATTTTTCCAATCCCCAATGACCGGCTAAAGAGGCAGCCTCTGAGGTAATCCCTTCCATCATGCAGCCATCACTGGCTAAAACATAGGTATAATGATTAACAATATCAAAATCTTTTTCATTAAATTTTTCAGCCAGTATCTTTTCAGCGAGAGCCATGCCAACCCCGTTGGCAAATCCCTGTCCCAATGGACCGGTAGTGACTTCAACTCCAGGGGTATGCCTGTATTCAGGATGTCCGGGAGTCTTTGAGCCAATTTGTCTGAAATTCATTATATCTTCTATAGTGATATCATAACCAGATAGATGTAATAAGGCATAGAGCAGCATTGAGCCATGACCGGCAGATAGGATAAATCTATCCCTATCAAGCCAATCTGGCTTTTCAGGATCATGTTTGAGTATCTCAGCAAATAGAACTGCTCCCAGGTCAGCACATCCCAGAGGCAACCCCGGGTGTCCCGAGTTAGCTTTTTCTATTGCATCAACAGATAAGCCTCTTATTATTTTTGCAACCTCTTCTAACATCTCTCCTCCAATCCATATTCATATAAATACTATATTCGTTATAGTTTTTACTTTCTTTTCTATAAATCTAATATCATTACAACCAATGCAATATGGTAAAAATATATTTATTATCACCTTTTTAATACTCGTCATGTTCGGTTCTGCTGATAATCTCTTCCTGCAGAGTCTTGCTGAGGTTATTGAAATAATCACTATAACCGGCTACCCGTACAATAAGATTCTGATACTCCTCTGGATTTTCCTGAGCAGCCCTTAACGTTTCGGCTTTCACCACATTGAATTGTATATGATGGCCACCTAATTTAAAGTAAGCCCTGATGAGATGTGCCAGGCTTTCCAGACCTTTTTCTCCTTCTAAGAGAGAGGGGGTAAACTTTTGATTTAAAAGGGTTCCTCCAGTTTTGGCCTGATCCATCTTGGCAGCCGACTTTATTACCGCTGTGGGTCCATGTCGATCAGCTCCCTGTACCGGGGAGATGCCTTCTGAGAGAGGCTCCTTTGCCTTACGACCATCAGGTGTTGCACCAATTACTGAACCAAAGTAGATATGACAGGTAGTGGGCAGCATATTGATACAGTATTTCCCTCCTTTGGTGTTGGAGCGCCCTTCTACTTCGTGATAGAAAGCTTCAAAAACCCCCTGCATAATAGTGTCAGCATAGTCATCATCATTGCCGTACCGGGAGGTGTTTTGCTTTAAGAGTTGACGAGCTTTTAATTCACCCCGGTAATTGTCAGCTAAGATAGATAGAAGGGTTTCCATACTAATATGCTTTTTATCAAAAACGTGGTATTTTATAGCTGACAGACTATCAGTGATAGTTCCTATCCCTACTCCCTGCAGATAATTGGTATTGTAACGGGCGCCACCGGCATTGTAGTCCACTCCTTTTTCCAGGCAATCACTTATAATAAGGGACAAAAATGGAGCTGGCATATTTTGAGCATAGAGTTGTTCTATGATATTATTTCCTTTCATTTTAATTTCAATAAAGTGGTGTAATTGTTTTCGAAAAGCCGCAAAGAGTTCTTCATAACTGGTAAAGGTTCTGGGATCACCGGTAGTAGGACCAATCTGTTTATTACTTCTGGGATCAAAGCCATTATAAAGAGTAACTTCCAGTACTTTGACTAAGTTAAAGTATCCGGTTAAGATATAAGCTTCCTTTCCAAATGCTCCCGTTTCTACACAACCGCTGGTTCCCCCCTCCCGGGCATCGGTGAGACTTTTCCCCTGTCTTAAGAGCTCGGATATTACTAGCTCACTATTAAAAACTGAAGGCTGCCCCCAGCCTTTGCGGATTATCTCACAGGCACGTTTCAGGAATAGATCAGGACTCTTCTGGCTTAACTGTATATTGGTACTGGGTTGCAAGAGTCGCATCTCATCTATAACCTCCAGTATGAGATAGGTAACTTCATTGACCCCATCCTCTCCCTGAGGGGTGAGTCCCCCACTATTGATATTGGCAAAATCGGTATAGGTGCCACTCTCTGCTAAGGTTACTCCTACTTTGGGAGGAGCAGGTTGGTTATTAAATTTAATCCAGAGACATTCTAATAATTCTTTAGCTTTTTCCCGATTTAATGTTCCACTTGACAGACCTTGCTCATAGAAGGGCAAAAGATGCTGATCCAGGTGACCGGGATTGAAGGAATCCCAGGTATTAAGCTCACTAATGACTCCTATATGGACAAACCAGTACATCTGTAAGGCTTCCCAGAAATTACGGGGGGCATAAGCCGGTACCTGTCGACAAACTTCAGAAATAGTATGTAATTCTTTTTTACGGGAGAGATTCTCTTCCCGTGCAGCTAATTTTTCAGCCAGCTGGGCATATCGGTTAGCCAGGGCAACGATAGCATCAGCACAGATAGACATAGCCCTCAGCTGGATGAGTTTTTGATATGCCCCGCTATCATTATGAAAGTCTAAAGAATCAATATTCTTTTCAATCTTCTTTTTAAGGTCCAGAAAGCCCTCCCGATAAATCTTACCATCAGCAACCGTATGGCCTGGTGCCCTCTGTTCCATAAATTCGGTGAAAACACCAGCTTGATAGCAATCCAGCCAATTCTGGTCCATTAGAGAAAAGACCTGGTGACGTATGGAACGTTCCTGCCAGAAGGGTATAATCATCTCTTCCTGTATTTTTTTTACCTCACTGCTTACCTGGAAAGATATTTTATCCCTTTTGTCAATAATCTCAAAATCTTCTAAGGTATGGCAGCATAGTTCAGGATAGGTGGGAGTGGCACAGGGTGCACTCCCTCGTTCTCCCACAATGAGCTCATCTTGAACAATTGCTACTGTCTTTTTCTCTAATAGGTGTTTAAAAGCTAAAGCTCTCAAGATTGGAACAGGAACCTTGCCCTGATAAAGTTGATAGGCTTCTGTTATCAATTTAGCTCTTTCGATATCAATAGAGGGTTTGACGGTGAGACTTATTTCTCTCAATCTTGCTACTCTGCTATTCATCTTTAGCCTCCTATGGTAATTATAAAATTAGACTTCCTGAAAGGTTTTATTATTTTTTCCAATTCTGTTTCTGATATGGCTTCCACATCTTTCATACTATTCTCCAAACCCAACCGGGTGTATTTGTCCAATCCCATTCTGTGAAAGGGAAGAATACTAACCCTTTTTATCTTCAAAGAATCAAGAAATCTGACCATTTCAATCAACTCCTCTTCATTATCATTAATTCCGGGTATGAGGGGAATTCTCACTTCGATAGCAACACCTGAGGAAGAAAGTCTCTTTAAGTTCTCCAGTATTAGCTGATTGGAAACTCCTGTATATTTTTTATGTTTTTCTTCATTGAGCAGTTTCAGATCATAGAGCCACAGGTCAACAAGAGGAAGTATGTATTCCACATCAGACCAGGGGGCGTAACCTGAGGTATCTACTGCCCTATGTATACCCTCTTTTTGGCATAGTAATAGCAAATCATATAGAAAGTCAATCTGCCCTAAAGGTTCTCCCCCTGAGAAAGTGACACCACCCCGAGATTCCTGATAAAAAACTAAATCTTTTCTGATCTCCTCCATAACCTCTTCAGGGGTTACCCTTCGGCCTATTATCTCTCTAGCCTGCGCCGGGCAGATAGAGACACAACGTCCCGAAATGGTACATCTGTTTTTATCTGTATGGGGAAAATTGTCCTTTAAAATGATGGCCTGTTCTGGACAGGAGGAGAGGCATTGATAACATTGAATACATTTTTCTTGATTAAAATAAATCTCCGGCTGATGAAACCAGCTTTCCGGGTTATGACACCATTGACAACGCAAAGGGCACCCTTTGAAAAAGATGGTGGTACGAATACCGGGTCCATCATGTATAGCAAATTTTTTGATGTTAAAAATAATTCCGGTGGTCATTTTTTATACTAACCTCTTAAAAACTTCTCTATAAGTATATCAGTATAATAGCAGTGAACCATAAAAATTATAGTTATAAGTAACGATTATAATAAGTAATTAACAATCAGTCAGCATCTAATTTACTAGAAAAATAGAAGAATCTAGAAATGTACTATTATATTTAAAGAAAAGCAATTAACTGAAAATTATAAGCTAAAACCATATTATTTAATTCTATTCCAGTACAATTGGATGAGATTTCTTCGTGGCCATGCACCACTCAAGGCATATTTACCATCCTTCAGAAATGTTTTTCGGTTTAAAATCATCCGCTTTCTTGCCTAGAGAGTTAATTCCAACAATTATTTTACAGGAGTTTTCCAACACACTGTTATAAAAGAGAGCTTCTTCCATAGTCTCTCCTATAGCAATAGCACCATGCCCCTTTATCACCATAATCTTATTGTCTTTCAGATGTCTGGGAATCTCTTCTTCCATCTCTCTCGAACCGCTGCCATACTCAAAGCTAACCACCGGAACTTTTCTGATGGTATAGGAGCCTTCCACATCCACCGGAACAATCTCATCATTAATCAGAGAAAGAACTACAGCATTAATAAGATGGGCATGGACAATAGCCAATCCATTTGTCTCCCTATAAATTGCCCTATGTATTCCTATTTCACTGGAAGCCAGACTAACTCCACTGTCATTTTTTTCTAAACTTATCTCAATAATATCATAATCATTTAAAAAGCCGAGCATGGAGCCACGCCTGGTAATTAGCATACGATTACCAATACGCATACTCATGTTTCCACTATGGGTATCTTGCAGTCCGGCAATATAAGAAGCCCATCCAATTTTTTGAAAATATTGTACAATACTTGGTGAGACTTTTTTCATAAAAAATTATTCAACTCCAATTCTAAAACTTTCTTTTCAGTTGGGATACCCTCCCTGCTCCATCCTCTGAATTCATAATATTCATCTAACATAACATCCAATTCTATCTTTTCCTCCCCTAAATGTTCCTCTATTAATTTAGGTGGTAAAGAATCATCTTTTCTGGTAAACCCAAGTTTTAGATTGATTATTCGCTCCAGATTATGAATTCTCTCACCTATCTGGCTCAGCCTTTTTGCAGAATATTGTTTTCCTGACACAGCAGTCAATATCCTGGACCAGATCTCTAAAGATACTGCCATACTGGCAAACTGACATACAATCAGGCTATCCACTGCTGCCGAATCATTCTGTCTTTTTGCCACAAGAGTTCCTTTGCTTATCTGTAGAGCCGGATCGACTCTACGGGGCAGACCTAATATTTCTGAGCCCGCAGAATAACCTCCGTGTAAATGACAGCCCCCTCGGTTGGAAGTAGCATAACCTACTGCCATACCTTTAATAATACGCGGATCGTAAGCTGCCAATTCTAATCCTTTGACATTTATGGCAAAGTAGCTGGCTTTTTTACCTATTTTTCGAGCTAAATTTCCAGTACCTGTTTTTAAATCCTGGCCTATGCCATTATTTTTAGCAATTTTCTTAATAAGATCGGGGATTTTTTCTTTCTCTCCAAACTTTACCCCAAAATCAAGTATTCCTCTTTCTGTGGCTTCCATAGCAAAAGCTATTACTCCACCAAGGGAAATGGTATCCAGGCCATATTCATTTGCCAATCGATTTGCTTTCTGAATAAATACTAAATCATCTATCCCTAAATTTGGTCCTAAAGCCCAGATAGTCTCAAACTCCGGTCCTTCCGAAACTTTGTCTTCATTATCATGACATATCCTACCGCAAGATATGGGGCATCCCCAACAGGAAATTGAATTTTCAAAGATTTCTTCTTGCAAGGCAGTACTTCCTATCCTATCGATTGTCGGGAACCTATTGTCAGAAAAATTTTTAACAGGCAAGGCCCTATCGAAATAAACCACATCGAGCATAAAACTAGAACCAAGTTCAGGAAGAGCTTTAGAGGTAACCGGATTTTGTTTGATTGACTTATTTGCTTCATACACTACATTTTTTAATTTTTCTTTATCTTTTATCCGAGGTTTTTTCCTGCCCTTTTTTATCACCAGTGCTTTTATATTCTTGTAACCCCATACTGTCCCCAATCCACCTCGGCCAAAACCCCTTGCCCCATCGGTAATCACACTGGCAAACAAGACCTGATTTTCACCAGCCGGGCCAATAGAGATGATACTTGAATATCCGGAATATTTTTCCTTTAAATTTTGAGTAGTCTCAATCGTATTCTTCCCCCATAAGGCAGTGGCATCTTCTATTCCTATCTCATTATCACTGATATAGATATAGACCGGTTTTTCCGATTTACCGATAATAACCAGAGCATCATATCCTGTAAATTTTAAGGATGCTCCTGATATACCACCGGAACTGGATGTAAAAATTGTTCCGGTCAAAGGAGACCTGGAGGTCATTGCTGCTCTTCCTGCAGTGGGAACTGGCGTGCCGGTCAAAGGTCCGGTAGTAATAATAATCGGGTTTCCCTCTGATAGGGCATAACCATTCAATGGACTGGCATACTGAGTATACAAATATACTCCCAGTCCACGTCCACCTAAAAACTTGTCATAGATTTCTTCAGATGGCTTTACTATCCTTGTTATTTTTCGTTTTACATCTATTTCTAATATCTTACCCCAGTTACCATATAACATATAAGCCCCCTGGTTGAATTGTAAGACTGTGCTTCTAATTATAAAATTTTTTAAAAGAATACAATCTCTTCATTATTTTAGTGGAAAATATTGAAGAGATTGAAAGTAATTAAATCTTCGCGTCTCAGATAACAAATGAATATGAATGACTCATCGCCCTTAAGGTTAAAGAGGATTCATTTAACAATTTCTACTTGATTAAGGTCATCTACCTCCCCTAATCTGACTTTGACCAATTCTCTGCGAGAGGTAGGAACATTTTTGCCTACATAATCAGCCCTGATGGGAAATTCCCGATGACCTCTGTCTAATAATACGGCTAATTGAATACATTTGGGTCTTCCCAGGTCTACAATGGCATCCATAGCTGCTCTGATAGTTCTACCAGTATAAAGAACATCATCAACCAGCAATATCTTCTTATCCTCTATCGAAAAGGGTATTTCTGTTTTAACTAAAATAGTCTGGGGTTGTTTTTCCTTCAAATCATCACGATAGAGAGTAATATCCAGTACCCCCACAGGAATATTTATCTTTTCAATACCATAGATATATTCTGCAATCCTCTTAGCCAGGTATTCTCCTCTGGTTTTTATCCCGATAATGCCAAGACCTTCTATACCTTTGTTCTTCTCAATAATTTCATGAGAAATCCGTAACAGGGTTCTGTCTATATCCTTTTTGTTCATTATGATAGAGACTTGAGACATTGCTATAGTTTTTTTCTCCTTAAAATAGTATCTTTTAACCCTGAGTGTTACTCTTTCATATTTAGCTTTTTTATATCTGGGCAATTCCTTCTTCCAGTACGGAAAGCGCCTCTTCCAGCTGTTCAGTAGATATGGTCAATGAAACCAAAACTCTAAGAACATTTTTATTTAGACCTGCCGGGGCAATCAACACCCCATTTTGAACACAATACTGAATAATTTTTTCTGTTTCTTCAGTAGCCGGTTCCTTGCTTTTTTGACCCTTAACCAGTTCCATAGCTACCATCGCCCCAAGACCTCTTACATCACCGATAATAGGATATTTTTCTTTCATCGATGTGAAGGCATCCTTAATAATTTTACCGATATTGACAGCCTTACTTAACAGGTCTTCTTCCTGAATAATTCTAATTACTTCCAGGGCAGCCTGACAGCCAAGCGGATTTCCTACATAAGTGCCCCCTATAGTTCCAATAGGGAGAGCATCTGTAATTTTTTTACGGGAAATAACTGCAGATAAAGGCAATCCTGAGGCAAGAGCTTTTGCCAGACATATTATATCTGGTTCTATATTCCAATGTTCAACAGCAAAGAATTTCCCGGTCCTACCCATTCCGCATTGTATTTCATCCGCTATAAAAAACATCCCATATTTTTGGCATAATTCCTTAATCTTTTCTAAAAATCCGTTTTTTGGTACATTAAATCCTCCTTCACCCTGAATCGGCTCAATAACCACTCCCGCTACTGTTTCAGGATTCACCAGATTAATCAATACTCTTTCTAAGTCATCAATTTGTATTGAAGAATGATATTGTGAAAGGAATGGTAGCCGGTATATTTCGGAAGCAAAAGGCCCAAATTTATATTTATAGGGGAAAGATTTGTGGGTCATAGACATAGCAAGGAGTGTTCGGCCATGAAAAGCATTCTCGAAAACAACGATTCCCGAACGGCCGGTATAACCCTTGGCGATTTTAACTGCATTTTCTACTGCTTCAGCTCCACAATTAAATAAAGCAACACTTTTTTGGCTATTTCCCGGTGCTAGAAGACTTAACTTTTCACAAAGCTGAACAAAGGAGGCATAAGGAACTGCCGTAAAATCGGTATGAGTAAATTTTTCTGCTTGTTTCGTAATTGCCGCAACGACAGAAGGGTGAGAATGTCCCAGAGCAAGGCAGCCCCATCCACCCGTTAAGTCAATAAAGCGATTTCCATCCAAATCAGTAACCAATGAACCTTCTCCATGGGCAATAAAGCTGGGGGTAAGAGAACTGCTCATTGGTTTTGCTACAAACTGGTTTCTACTTAAAGCGATTTCTTTTGATTTCGGTCCAGGGATTTCAGTTTTAATGAAGATAAACTTTTTCATTTTGATTAAACTCCTTTTTCATTGAACTATATTTATAAGGTATCAATTAAAACTTATGGTTTGTACTGATACCAAAGATAGTATCAATTACCTAAGGTAGCTATCATAATCGCCTTTATGGTATGAAGCTTATTTTCTGCTTCATCAAAAACCACAGAATGTTTGCTTCGAAATACTTCATCAGTTACTTCCATAGACTTCAATCCAAACTTATGAAAAACCTCCATTCCTATTTTGGTATTTATATCATGAAAAGAAGGTAAAGGATGTAAAAATAAGACATCGGGATTTTCTGTAGCTTTAATCATATCCATATCCACCTGGTATTCTTTTAGCAATAATATCCGTTCTCCGATTAAGTGTTCTTCTCCCATTGACACCCATATATCAGTATAAATCACATCACTACCGCGTACCCCTTTTAAAATATTATCAGTTAGCTCAATGCTGCTACCAGATTTTTCTGCAATTTTTTTTGCGGTATCAAGCAATTCTCTATTGGGATAGAGAAGTTTTGGGGATACAATACGAAATTTAATACCAAAAATTGAAGAAATTAAAAGTAAGGAGTTAGAGGTATTTGCCCTACCATCCCCAACATATGTGATTATAACCTTTTCCAGGGGTTTTTTTATCTTTTCTTTGATGGTCATTAAGTCAGCTATAGCCTGTGTAGGATGTTTTGTGTCTGTTAGGCCATTCCAGACCACTGCTCCGGAATATTTAGCCAATATCTCCACAGATTCTTGTTTAAATCCCCGAAATCCTATCCCATCATAATAACGGCCTAAAACCCTGGCAGTATCCTCCATAGATTCCTTCAAGCCTATGTGAGAACTAATTGCTTCCAGATAGGTAATATTGGCTCCCTGATCATGTGCAGCCACCTCAAAAGCACTTCTGGTCCTGGTTGATGGTTTTTCAAATACTAATGCAATGTTTTTATTCTTTAATTTTTGCACCTCTTTTCCATTATGTTTAGCTTTTTTAAGTTCTGCAGCCAGTTCTATTAAAAAAGCTATTTCTTCTTTGTCAAAATCCTCAAGAGTCAATAAATGACGATTTCTTAAATTGACTTTCATCTTTTTCCCTTTCTTCTATCTTCTGTAAAACCAGATTTTAATCTTATTGTTCAGTAAATAGGCATTGAACAGGTATAGGAAATAAATAAAAGTTAGTCTTCCCCATGTCTTAATAATAATGAATAACAACTTTTAAATTTTCACAGTTCAATTCTGTACTTCTATATAATAGTATACCCTTAGTATGAGTTATGGTAAAGTAAATTCTCTCACAGCAGAGAACGTCTTTCTAAATTTCTAGCCAAAATAGTGGACGAAAATACCACTTCTCAGTTTTGGTGTAAACCAGGTCGACTTGGGTGGCATAATTTTTTCCATTTCAGAAATCTCTATAACATCTTCAATTAAGGTAGGGAACAGAGTAAATACAATGACGGCTCCTTGCCTGATTCTTTCTTCGATTTTTGGCAAGGAATTAACTCCACCTATAAATTCAATTATATTGTTTTGTTGAGGATATTTAATTCCCAATATGGGATACAATACCAGCTCCTGTAAGATAGATACATCCAGTCTACTGGTAATATCCCTTTTTTCTTTATGTAAAATTCCCTCTTTTACTAATAACCTATACCATTGCCCGAATATATTCATACCAAATTCATGTTTTTTGACTGGTAAAAAGGGGTGATTGGGGGAAATCTTTTCAATTTTAAATATCTGTGCTAACTGGTTGATAAAATAATCTTTATTAAAATCAAGAGGTATTCTCACTACTCGATGGTAGGCAGAAATATGAATTTGATTATCTGGTATTAGCACTGCTGGAAAATACATGTATTCTTCGATTACCTTTTTTTCTTTATCTTCACCTTTTTTCTGTTGAGCTTTCAGTAATTGAGCTACCTCTACTGCCGCAGCAGTCCTATGATGTCCATCAGCAATGTAAAGACTGGGAATATCCTGAAAGGCTTTTATCAGAGAAATAATAATCTCCTTCTCCTGAATCTGCCAGCAGCAATTTTTCATTCCATCATCAGATTCAAATTCATATATTGGTTTTTTGCTACCAGCCTCTTGTTTCAACAATTCTTCTATCCCATCATTGCTCTTATAAAGAACTAAAATACAACCAGTATGGGCTTTAGTTTTCATAATATGGTTGACTCTCTGTTGATAGGTTCCTGTATTGATATTTTCATGTTTTTTTATAATTCCTTTAAGATAATCTTCTGCTGATAAACAAACTACCAGCCCCATCCTTTGATATATTTCATTGCTCTGGCTGTAAAGATAGAAATATTCCTCTTTATCTTGTAAGAAGATTTCCTGCCTGATCATTTCCTGTAGATTTCTGGCAGCTACCTCCGCAAGTTGATAATTTGTAATATCTCCAACCTTTTTAATAGCCGCTTCCGGCTTAACCACCTTCAAAAAAGAATAGGGATTATATCCAATAACTAATTCCGCTTCTTCTTTACTGATAATATCATAGGGTGGAGAATTTACTTTCGAAACCAGTTCTTCTTTTGGCCTTAAAGCCCTGAATGGTTTAATGTATACCATATCTTCCCCCTGCTATCTTCTTTTTCTGATACTCTTCTACAAGTTGAAGAATCTCCTGACCAATCTTGTATTGTGCCTCCCCGGTAGATGCCCCGATATGTGGAGTAGCAAATATCCTGTCATGCTGTAACAGAGCAATATTATTGCACGGTTCCTGACAATAAACATCTATACCAGCACCTGCTATCACATTGTTATTGAGAGCATCTAACAAGGCATCTTCATTAACTAGCCTACCCCGGGCAGTATTAATCAGGAAAGCATTTTTTTTCATCATCCTAAATTGTGGCTCATCTATCAAATAACCGTTATTTCCCTCAGAGGAGGCATGTAGCGAAATAAAATCCGACTGTTTTAAAACTTCAGAGAAAGGAAGAGATCGCCAGTCACTATCTATTTGCTCCAGTGTCCTAATATCACAATAGATAATTCTCATACCCAGAGCACTGGCTTTTTTAGCCAGGATTTGACCAATACGTCCCATTCCTATAATGCCCAGTGTTTTCCCAGCTAATTCCATGCCTAAAAATTTTTTCTTATTCCACTCTCCCTGCCGCATAGTTAGGCTTGCTGAAACCAGCTTGCGAGCTAATGCAAAGATATATGCCAGGGCGAGCTCTGCCACAGACTCGCTACTGGCTTCAGGTGTATTGAAGACCTCTATGCCTCTGCTTCGGGCATAACTTACATCAATATTATCAACTCCCACCCCTGCTCTAATGATTACCTTGAGTAGACCCGTTTCCAAAGCAGAATCTATCAATTCCTTAGTGACTCTTGTTGCTGAGCGAACTATGAGTATCTCGTTCTGCTGTACTTGCTTAAAGAACACTTCTTTCCCATTTTGTCCTTCTTGAACTAAAAACTTTCTTTTCTTCAATTCCTCTACCACCAAAGGATCTATCTCATCTTTAATTAATATCTTAAGCATAAATTTGTATACCTCCTGAGCTTAACAGATTATCAATTACTGATAATAACCCCTCTATCTCTTCTAAAGTCATATCGCCCATATGAGCAATACGAAAAGTCTTATTTTCCAATTTGCCATATCCATTGGATATTACAAAACCGACCTCACCAAGTTCTCTGTTTAATCCGGCTATATTTAAATTACGAGTATTCTTAATACAGGTTACAGTTGGGGAAGCAAACTGTTCTTGGGGAAATAGAGCAAAGTTATCTTTAGCCCATCTTTGCACTCTCTCTGCCATCATCTTATGTCTTCTAAAACGATTGTCCAGACCTTCTTTAATTATGGAGTCCAGCTGGCTATCCAGAGCAAACATGTGTGAGAGAGAAGGTGTAAAAGGATATTGAAAATCCCTTTTTATCTTATATTCATATAACCCTAACAAATCAAAATATACACCCCTATACTTAACACCTCTTGCTGCCTCCACCGCTTTCTGCGAGAAAGAGCATAATGATAAACCCGGCGGTAAACCGATACATTTCTGACTGGAGGTAATACATATATCTATGCCCAGCTCGTCAACTGCAATCTTTACGCCACCTAAAGAGCTCACCGCATCTACACAAAAGATTACTTCAGGATATCCTCTTAAAACATCAGCTATTTCAGGTAAGGGGTTCATTACCCCAGTGGATGTCTCATTATGTGTGATAGTGACTAAATCATACTTTCCACAATCCAGAGCTTTTTTAACCATCTGACCACCTATTGGGTTACCATATTCTACCTCAAAGAGATCTGCCCTTACCTGATTGGCTAAAGCCATATCATACCATCTCTCGCCAAATGCTCCACATGAAAAAATGGCTGCACGTTTATTAGTACAGGAACGGACTGCTCCTTCCATTAATCCGCTACCGGAAGAAGTAGATAGCAGAATTTCATTATTGGTATACATTAATTTTTGTAAATTGCTACTTATTCCCCTTTGCAAATCAGATGCTTCCTTGCTTCTATGACCAATCAAAGGTCTTGACATCTCTTTTAAAACATCTGCTTTGACCTCAATAGGGCCAGGGATAAATAATTTTTTCCTCATAACTTCTACCACACTTTCCTCATTTATAAAAAATCCCCGGTAGTTTGAACAACTACCGGGGACGAATAAATATGCCGTGGTGCCACCCCAATTCAGCTAGTCAACATAATATCTTAAAAAATAATGGAAAATAATCTAACTTGAATAGCTCTTATTTTTACTAACGATTTATACGGTCAGAAACAAACTGACAATCTCTCTGACAATATTTCAGGCGGAATTCAGCAGACTCTTTGCTGATTTTTCACCAACGCTCAGCTCTCTGAAAAAGAATCTAGACTTACTTTTCTGAATTTAATAAATCTTATATCTTATTTATAAAATTTTTTATTTTAAATTAAAGAACTTATTTTGTTTAAACGATTGATACTAAAATTAATAGTTACACTATCACTTAATAGTCCAGCTGTCAATATATATTTTGATTTTTTTTAAACTTTAATGCTTGAAAGAACGGTACCCTGTAAAGACCATAATCATTCCCAATTTGTTTGCTGCTTTAATTACATCTTCATCCCTCTTTGAACCACCTGGTTGGATAATAGCTTTTACGCCTGCTTTTCCTGCGGCTTCTACTCCATCAGCAAAAGGGAAAAAGGCATCAGAAGCCAGGTAACTACCTTTTGCACGTTCTCCTGCTTTTCTAATAGCGATTAAAACTGAATCAACTCTACTCATCTGGCCGGCACCAACTCCTACCAGTTGTTTATTTTGTGATAGAACAATAGCATTTGATTTTACATGTTTAACCATTTTCCATGCTAACAATAGTTCTTCAATATCATCTCTATCTGGTTTTTTTTCAGTTACTACTTTCATATCTTCAAAGAATATACTCTTAAAATCCCTATCCTGTAGCAAAAATCCTCCTGAAATCTTTTTTAACTCCTTTACATGACGATCCTGAGTACGCAGGTCACCTACCTCAATAATTCTACGATTCTGCTTTTCTTTTAAAATTGAAAGCGCAGTTGGGCTATAGGATGGAGCAATTATCGCCTCTACAAAAGGTGTATTGCCAATAATGTTAGCTAACTTTTCTTCAACCCTTCTGTTAATTCCTATAATACTGCCATAGGCTGATAAAGGATCGCTTTGATAAGCCTTATCGTAGGCTGTTTCAATACTATCATCAGTTGCTAACCCGCATGGATTTGTATGTTTAATGAAAACAACAGAAGGTTCATCAAATTCTTTAACTATAGACAATGCGGCTTCAAGATCAACAAGATTATTATATGATAATTCTTTTCCACTAAGAAGTCGGGCTGAACCTAAATTGGCTTCTTCTACAAGGTTTTCCTTATAAAAAGCAGCCTTTTGATGAGGGTTCTCTCCATAACGTAGATCATTTAGCTTCTTAGCCCCAATTACTAAATAATCTGAAAAACAATCTTCATTGGGGGTCAGATTTCTGGTTAAATAACGATAAATCAAACTATCATAGTATGAAGTATATTGGAAAGTCTTTACTGCTAATTCTTTTTTTGTGGAAAGAGAGATATTCCCATGAGAATTATTTAATTCATCCAATATTCTATTGTAATCCGAAGGATCAATAATTACAGTTACATCCTGGTAATTTTTTGCTGCAGCCCTTAATAAAGAAGGTCCACCAATGTCAATATTTTCAATTGCCTCTTCTAAGGATACTTCTTCTTTAGATATGGTTTTCTCAAATGGATACAGGTTAACCACTACCATATCTATTGGAAATATTTTTTGTTCCTTTAATTGTCTTTGATGATCTAAATTGTCAAGGCGGGCCAGTATACCTCCAAAAACTAATGGATGCAATGTTTTAACTCTACCATCTAAAATTTCCGGAAATCCAGTTACCTCTGAAATCAAAATTACATCCACTCCTGCCTCTTGTAAAACTTTAGCACTTCCACCTGTAGAAATAATCTGGTAACCAGATTTCGACAATCCTCTGGCAAATTCAATTATTCCTGTTTTATCTGAAACACTAATAATTGCTCTCTTTGTCTTGTCCACTTCTCTCTCCTCTCCCTTTTCTATATTTACCTAAATTAATTTGCATTTCTTAAAAAATGTAATCCTTTTTTTCCAATATCCTTCCGGTAATAACAGCCTTCAAAATAGATTTCATCCACTCCCTGGTACGCTTTATCAATTGCTCCCTTTAAAGTATCTGACCAGGCGGTAATCCCTAGCACCCTACCACCAGAAGTGACAGTTTTGCCGTCATCTTTTTTAGTACCTGAATGGAATACGATTATATCTTCTCTTTCATTTAATTTTTCTAAACCGGTGATTGTTTTACCTGATACATACTCTCCGGGATATCCTTCGGAAGTCATTATCACACAGACTGTAAACTGCTTACTCCATACAGGATTAACTCTATCCAGAGTCCCATTGATACTCGATAGAATAATCTCCATTAAATCAGTTTTTAGTCCTGGTAAAATTACCTGTGTTTCTGGATCTCCAAAACGGGCATTGAACTCCAATACTTTAGGGCCTTCCTTAGTGATAATAAGTCCGGCATAAAGAACCCCTTTGAAGAGTCTGCCCTCTCTTTCCAGGCTTGATATAACTGGCTGAAATATTCTGGTAAGAACAAATTCCCGTTCTTTTTCACCGAAAAAAGGAACCGGGCTGTAGGCTCCCATACCTCCCGTATTTAGCCCTTCATCATTATCACCAATTTTTTTATGGTCCTGAGATGTTATCATAGGTAGAATATTCCTGCCATCACTGAAGACCAGCATAGAAACTTCCTCGCCGGTAAGAAATTCTTCAATTAATACCCGCCTGCCTGCTTCACCAAATTTTCTCTCTTTCATAATCTTTCCAAGAGCCAATTCAGCCTCAAATCTATCTTTTGTAATAATAACTCCTTTTCCGGCAGCTAATCCATCTGCCTTAATTACTAAAGGGAAAGACTGTTTTTCAAGATAAGAAAGAGCCTCATAATAGTCCTCAAAATCCTGTGAGCGGGCCGTTGGTATATGGTACTTATTCATTATTTGTTTGGCAAAGACTTTACTTGATTCAATCTCAGCAGCTTTTCGACGAGGTCCAAAAATGGGATAGCCATTATCTTCAAAAAGGTCTACTATTCCCAAAGAGAGGGGCACTTCAGGTCCTACAATGGTGCAATCTATACTATTATGGCGGGCAATCTCTAATAAACCAGATAAATTATCTGTTTCTACCTCCAGACATTCTGCCAGTTCGGCGATGCCAGCATTGCCCGGCGCACAGAAAATCTTATCAACTAAGGAACTTTGCGCCATCTTCCAGACAATAGTATGTTCCCTACCTCCGCTACCAATTACCAGAATATTCAAATTTATATCCTCATCATCTATTATTAATATAACAAACTTATCTACCGATTTTGTTAAATATCTTCTGTAATGACCCCTCTTTAAATTTTAGAAGACTTCATAACTTAAAAAACGTAATAAACTGTTTACAGAACCTGTTGGGTAAAGATGGAGATTATCAGGAATCTGTATCCGTTCTTCAAAAGTTGCTCCGGCTTGTTTTAATTCTTTTACTGTCTTTTCGCTTTTAAACATTTGCATTAATACCGATTCCCCGGCTAAAAAGAGGGCGCTGTATTGTAAAGCCTGAGGTTTCTGTCTGGTGCTTCCTGCAAAACTAAAGATAAGCATACCAGGAGTAGTTGTATACCTTGACTTCTGAATAAAAGTAACCATCTGTGGTCTTATTTCGCCCCTAACTAAATCAATAGGTATTTTTTTTAATCGATGTTGATAATCAAAATAAGTGTAAGGGCTATCTTCAATGGTAACATCTATTCCAATATCCTGAACACAGCTCTCTTTTAAGATTTGTATTAAGTTCTTATCTTTACTCCAATCAGTTCGACCACCAATAGCAGATATTGCCGCCTTTCTTTTCCCCTGTTCCTCAATCCATTCCTTGCTGCCCTTTAAACCAAAAACAAATTGGTGGTTATACTTTAAAAAGAGAGAAACATATACTTCAAAAATTCCTTCTATATTTGTTAACCGCTCTACAAAATTGTTTATCCAGTCATTACCACTCACTTATTTTTAACCTTCCTCTCTAAACTTTTTTTATTTACTGTAGAGATAGGCATTAGAGACATATTGCAATACCATACGGTGAGTATTAAAGAAAGAGGCATTAATGGCAATACAGTGCCTCATCATATTTATCCATTGCTTTCGTTTTTGATAATAAGCAGGCAATATATCTATTTCTAATTTTTTATAGAGAGATTCTGCTTCTTCCTCTTCGTTACTCTCTACATTTGCCGCAGAACCTATAGACCACCCGGTAATACCTTCAATGCATCCTTCCACCCACCACCCATCCAGAATACTAAAACTGGGAATTCCATTATGGGCGGCTTTCATTCCTGAAGTTCCAGATGCTTCCTGGGGTTTTCTGGGAGTATTTAACCATAAATCTACTCCACAGGTTAATATTTTTCCTAAATCCATATTATAATTTTCTAAATAGACTGTTTTTATATTCTCCTTTAAGGGGGAATGTCGGGAAGCGCTGATAATTTTTTGAATTAGCTCCTTGCCTGGCTGATCTTTAGGGTGCGCCTTGCCGGCAAAAACAAGTTGGATTTGGCCTTTTTTCCGGGAAATATCTATTAAACGATTTAAATCATAAAGAATCAGATCAGCGCGCTTATAAGCAGTAGCCCTTCTGGCAAAACCAATTGTTAAAACCTCTTTATCAAACTCTAAACTGGTAAGTTTATTAATATGGTCAATCAACTCTTCCTTGCCTTTCTGATGGGCATTCCATACCTCTCTATCTGGAATATTGAGGGCATAACGCAGACTGAATGGGTCAGATTTCCAGCCGGGAATATATTTATCATATAATTCAGCAAAATATTGTCCAGTCCAGGTACTAGAATGAACCCCATTGGTAATATAATAAATATGGTATCCTGGGAACATTTCTCGAGATACTGCCCCGTGTTCTTTAGCAACTCCATTGACGTAATGGCTTAAATTCAAAGCTAACTGTGTCATATTGAGTTTTTCATTACCAGCCAGACTCTTTAATAAATTATAAGGAATAAAATCTCCCAGAACTTGCCCGGCTAATTGATAGGAAAACTGATCCATTCCAGCAGGAACCGGCGTATGCGTGGTAAAAACACACCTTTTTTTCACCTGTTCGATATCCCATTGGTCGTTTTTTTGGGGATCATAAAAATTGTTCAACAATTCCAGGGCTAACAGACTGGCATGTCCTTCATTCATATGGTATCTCAAAATATCCTGAAATCCCAGTTCTTTTAACATTCTTACACCGCCAATTCCCAATACTATCTCCTGGGCTAAACGGTAACGGTCATCTCCGCCATATAAATAATAAGAAAGACTACGGTCAAAATCGCTATTCTCAGGTAAATCCGTATCCAAAAAATAAACTGGTACTTTACTGCCATCAATTCCTTTTACCACATATAACCAGCATTGGACAGTAACCTTTCTCTTCTCTATCTCTACTTGAATTTGAACTGGTAATTTAGCCAGCTCATCCTGAGGATTCCATTCATCAGGAAATTCATGCTGGAGTCCCTGTTCATCAATATTCTGCCTGAGATAGCCTTTTTTATATAGTAGAGTCATAGCAATCAAAGGAACTCCCAAATCTGCGGCTGAGCGAATGGTATCACCAGCTAAAATTCCCAACCCTCCACTATAGGTTGGTATTTTGGAGTCAATACAAATTTCCATAGAAAAATAAGCAATCTTATTCTCTCTAACTCTACATTCTTCATGATCATAAAGAAAGCTATGTTTTGCTTCCATCTTGCCTCCGTTTTATTTCGCTTAATTATAAAATAAATTATTGAAAATTATTCATCCTTTAGCTGAAGGGATATTGGCTCGTTAAACTCATGATAAACTTATTAAATTTTATCATATTTATCCAATTTCTAATAATTGACAACCAATTAGCTATTAATACCATATTTTATGAAGTTTTAATAAATATTTTATGAGTATTTTAAAATAATAACATATAATAATAGAAGAATACAGAGTAAATATTATTAATCAGTCCTATAAAGCAAAGGGTAAACAGACCATAAAAAATGATGACCATTCAAAAACGTTTATGGATATCCAATTTAATACTGATACTGATTACCATTGTATTATTAATTGGTGTCAGTTTAATCATAACAGAAAAATCCCGGGAATTCATTGGATTCCCCTCCTCCGATGACCAGAGACAGCCTCCCGTCCTTAACAGAGCTCTGCTTCGGGCAGATCGAATAATAATGAAAACCATTGAATCAGAACCGGATCAATTTTTAAATACTGACTATCTCAATCAGATAGATAATTTTTTAAATTCTTTTAGCACTGCCCTGATTGTAAAAAAAGACAATCATATAGTCTATTTTTCTCCATTTATGGCTGAAATTGATACCAATCATCAGTCTTTTTTGGAACAACAAATTAATATTTCACAGGGGGAAAGTGATATTGTTAGAATTTCAGATACTCTGTTTATGAAAACTATACCCATCAGCTTTACTGATAATACAAATGGCAGTCTATTCTTAATAAATGATGCCACAGTTGCCTCTCAAGAATTACAGACTTTTAAAAATTCTGTCATTTATATTCTCATATCATTTTTAATTATAATGATTATTATTAATACTCTGATAACTTTCTTCCTCTCTAAACAGATTGTCAATCCCATCATTCGTCTTAAAAATGCAGCACAACAGATTCAAAAGGGCGATTATAATTTTCAATTGCGGGCACCCAGCAAAGACGAGATTGGTGCATTGTTTGAAAGTTTTGAAGAAGCCCGCAAACAGCTGAAAAAATCAGAAGAAACACAGAAGAAATACGAACAAAGCCGTAATGAGCTAATTACCAATATCTCGCATGATTTAAAAACTCCCATAACCACTATTAAAGGTTACTTAGAGGGAATTAGAGATGGTATACCTCAATCACAAGAGAAGCAGAACAAATATTTAGAGACAATCTATCAGAATGCTGTTCATATGGAATCACTAATTGAAGATTTATTTTTACTTTCAAAATTCGATTTAGATCAGTCTTTTTATCAATTTGAGAATATTAATATTAAAGAATACCTGGCTGATTGTTATGAAGAACTGCAATTTGATTTCCAGGAAAAAGGCATCAAACTGGAATACAGGGTAGATTATGATGAAAATAAACTGGTTAAGGCAGATAGACAGCAGTTGAAAAGAGTAATTTTAAATATTATTAATAATGCTATCAATTATAAAAATGCCGGTAATCCTAAAATCGAAATGATACTAACTGAAAAAGAAGAAGAGGCACAGATAGAAATAAGGGACAATGGTATTGGTGTTCCGGATGATATTTTGGATAAAATTTTTGAACGATTCTATAAAGAAGATAAATCTCGGTCCAACCGTTCCCGGGGTACTGGCCTGGGACTCTATATCGCTCGAAAAATTATTCTTGACCATGGTGGTTCTATCTGGGCAAAAAGCCAGGTTGGTTCGGGAACCAGTATTTTTTTCACCCTGCCTATGACCTAAAAATATAATGGTATAAATAGGGTAATTGAAAATGGAAAATATTCTAATTATTGAAGACCAACAGAGCATTGCTGAACTGATAAAGGATTATCTGGAAATTAATAACTTCGGGGTTGATATAAAAAACAATGGTCTGGAGGGCTTAGAAGAAGCTTTGAGTAAAGATTATGATTTAATACTGCTCGATCTAATGTTACCGGATCTGGATGGTTTTGAAATCTGTAAAAAAATCAGAAAAGAAAAGAATATTCCTATTCTCATTATTTCAGCACGGGGAGAAGATATTGACAAAATTCGTGGCCTGGGTTTGGGAGCAGATGATTATATCAGCAAACCTTTCAGCCCCAATGAATTGGTAGCCAGAGTTAAGGCACACTTGAGCCGTTTTAACCGTTTAACCGGGAAAACCGAAAAGACAAAAAATGAGATTAGCATTAAAAACTTGACCATAAATCAGATAGCAAGACGTGTTTATCTGGATAATAAAGAGATAACCTTTACCACTAAAGAATTTGAGATATTAAATTTTTTGGCTTCTCATCCCAATATAGTCTTCAGCAAAGAGCGGCTCTATGAACGTATCTGGGGGGATGACTCTTATGGAGATATAACCACTATTGCAGTACACATTAAAAAAATAAGAGACAAGATTGAAAAAGATCCCCAAAAGCCCCGCTTTATTGATACACTATGGGGATCCGGATACCGGTTTAATGCCTGATAAGTAAGAGAAAAGATGTGTTATAAAAAAATTTTAATATTTTAATTTTAAAAAATGTTTCAGTTTCAGGAGGTTCAGATTATGTCCGTAAAAAAATTATTTTTTAAGCTTTTCTATCTGCATTTAATAATCCTGTTATTCAGTATAAATACTTTTGCTGCCACAGAAAATCAAGGAATTATTCAGACTTATGGAGAGGCTGAAATAACAGCCCAGCCAGATTTAGCCAGGATAAGTATATCCATTGAAACACATAGCCAGTCAGCTAATGAAGCAGCAGAGGAAAATGCCAGGCTGGCAAATTCTGTCTTAAAGGCATTATATGGGTTTGGTCTTTTAGAAGAAGATATAAAAACCTCTTCCTACAGGCTAAACAGCTACCGTAAATGGGAAAAGAAAGACTCTAAAAATGAACAGGAACAGATTTATTACCAGGCAATCAACGAAATTATAATTCAAACCACCCAGCTTGATAGAGCAGGTATTATAATAGACCTGGCAGCAAAGGCAGGAGCTAATAATATCAATTATATCAATTTTGAGTTGAGAGACCCTCAAATGTTAATGTTGCAGGCTTTGACTATGGCTACTGAGCAAGCACAACAGAAAGCTGAAGCTATCGCTCAGGGTGCCAGCCTGACTATTAAACAATTGTTCAGCGTAAAAGAAGAGCGAACTTTCTATGCACCTTATCGGCTACAGGATAATATGCTATCTAGAGAGATGACTGTCAGCAATACACCAACACCTATATCTCCGGATGAAGTTGTCATTAGGGCAACAGTTATAGCAGAATTTACATTTTAAATAATATTTACTTTTTAACACTAAACAGGGGATTGTTTGCTATTTTACTAAATAGATAAGTATTCCCCTGTTTTTTTAATATATTAAGTAAACTTCACTTTTCCTTTATTAGAAGAGCAATCCGGTGGTAATTAAGAGAATAGCCAACCCGAAGAATAAAAAAGTCATAATTAATTTTATGGCACCAAAATGCTGCCTGTTTAATTCAGCCCATCTTTGAGAGCTGGTACCCCAGTAGGTAAACAAAAAGACCAGTATTAAGGGTACCACAAACATCAGATTGTATAATAAAAGATAAATAAGGGCATTGGCTCTGAATTCAGGAACATTGCTGATAAAGATAAGGGTAGGCAAATAGATCTGTCCGGTACAGGCTAATTCTAATATAGAAACCATAAAGCCGGTTACTGCGGCCATTATAACAAAATTACGCGTTTTTACATTTTTTCGTATAGTAGAATGAATCATCTGTTTTATACGAGGAGGTAGCTGTAGAGTAGCATCACTAGCCTGTCCGGTCTTCTTAAATTTTAAATAATCGAGCAGACTGAGTGTCCCCAGAATAATACCGATACCGGCAGTGACAAAGATAAAAATCTGTCTGGCCAGCGGCAAAAAAGAAAGAGTAGTCACTGCTTTAAGAGCCCCCGCGCCAATTAGAAAATAAGTTAAGAAAATAGCCAGGGTAAACATACTACCCACCAAAAGCAAATCTCTGCCCGTTCTTTTAATTAAAGCCAGGTAGGAAATAAAAAAGATAATCGTGGCAAAGGCACAGGGATTTATCCCATCGATGAGACCGCTTATGGCAATAGCCCCCACTCCAAAAGATTGAAATCTTTCCACAAGACGCTGTTGAACTGAAGAAATATCTTCTTCTATTTTTTCCCAGGGTGGAGGGAATTCTTTGTCCTTTATCTCTTCAATCAGATTTGAGAGGTTATCGTAATTAATATGTTCTCGTAAAAAATAACTATCACCGATATAAATTATGGGCACCAACAACCGGTCATATTCTGATACTCCATAGATCTCACCAAGTTGTTCTGCTATGGTAACACCTTCCGGAGTAGAAATATCAAATTTTTGAATTTCCACCTGAGGGTATTGAAAAGCAATCTGTTCTAAAAGTTTTGCTGCTTTTTCACATTCAAGGCAACCCGGTTCGAAAAAATCAGCAATGTAGACAGGTATCTGTCTGGATAACACTGTTTTACCAACTTCCTGTCCTCTTATAGAAATAAAAAACATATTTAAAACAACAATCAAAAATAATATTGTTAAAAAAAACGTAACGCCAGCACATCTGCTCTTTTCCACTGAAAACATTTTATTTTGATAATCTCCCTTCATTCAATTTTCTATTTTAAAAAGAAATTATATGGAACATGTTTTGTATTATACCTATTCCATCCCTTAATTTCAAAAAAAGTGGGATTACCTTAGCCTTTCTCATTATCTTTTACGGTAAAAAGGGCGCCTAAAATAGCTCTTTCATAAACTGATTTGTTGTTTAAATAATTTGTTTTTATTAAATTAGATTTGCTTCCAGCTCAGTTTTTAGTTAGAATTATGGTAGAAATATAGGATTATTAAAGAGCAAATCTATCATTGAGATATAAGGAGTTTGATATGACTACAGGAAAACAAAGAATTAATTATACTACTATTGCCATTTTGTTGGTATCAGCGGCTTTTATAACTATCTTTTTTGTTATCTCTACTCCGGCAATTGCCCAATACAAGACCGGCTCGCCGGCTCCTGATTTTACCCTGGAAGCATTGGATGGGGAGATTTTCCAACTAAATCAATTTTTAAATAAACAGCAGCATCTAATACTCTTCTTTATGCATAGTGAAGAAGATTCCTCCTTAGCTAAATTAGGTGATTTAATTACCTTTTTAAATGATTACCAGCCCCGAGAAAGTTATCAGATTGTTGCCATTATGGAACAGAGTCAGGATAGTGAGGGAGCTATAGAAAAATTGAATAACCTTAAAAGTAAGGCAGAAATACCTTTAATTATTCTGCTCGATACAGATGGTAAAATCAATACTGTCTATGGAGTCAAAACCTATCCTACTGTGCTTTTACTGAGAACTGATTTATATGTTAGGAAAGCATATGACCGCTTCACTTCCAGGCAGGAAGCCAGTTTCTATCAATATCTGAAATTCATCTTTACCTCTCAAAAGAGCAAAGATTCTGGAAATGGTTGTGATGACGGTGTCTGCCCCCCACCGCCGGGATTTGAATAATAGAATAAGGGATAAAGAAAATGTATTTCTCCAGAAATAAAATATTTTTCATCTTTATTATTATTCTGATATTACTGTTTTTTTTTGCTGGATGCAGTAAACCAAAAAAGCCCAAACTTTCTCTTTCAGAAGATAGCTGGTATTATGGGGAAGTTAAGCCTGATCAGGTTGTTTCACATCAATTTACTTTAAAAAACGAAGGTGAGGGCAAACTCACCATTGATTCATTTTACTCTTCCTGTGCCTGTGTTATTCTGGAAATGGATAAAAAGGAGATAGCACCCGGGGGAGAAGGAACGCTTAAAGCTATTTTTGATCCTTATGGCTACGAAGGATTTGTAACCAAAGAAGTTACTATCAATTCCAATGACCCTGAACATCCCAAAAAAATAATCGATTTATCTATAACGGTATTAAGAGTCCCCCATCCTGATATAAAACTTTCACAGCAAACCTTTGACCTGGGTACGATTACCATATCGGGGCTATCTGTACTGGAATTTACTATCAGCAACGAAGGGGATGCCGATTTAATAATTGAGGATATAGTTACAGAAGAAATATTCAGTCATAACCTGGTTTTACCCCTTATACTACTTCCCGGAGAACAATATCTGTCTGAAGTCTACATAGATACCAGCCAGATTAAAGAAGAGGTATTCCGCAAGGCAATCCGCATTATGACCAATGACCCTCAAAATTCCATGGTATTCCTACGTATCACTGGCACTACCAAGAAATAGAATGGTATTTGATAAATAATAAAGTGAATCTAATCTACCAGACCCTGGTAGATATATACTCCCTACAGTCAGCAACCAGACATTAAAAGAGTTAATAATAAAAAAACAGTGAGATATATTAATTTTCTTAACATTGCTATCCTCCCTATTTCTTTTATTTATAATTATTTTTATCTTTAGAAAATCTTATTCTAAATTAAAAGAGAACTAAACCAGTTATCTTTTACTATCATTTTCAAGAAACGATATTACTATCTTTGCAATAAACCCGATATACCTTATATGGGGAAAGTCCGGCATTCTCAAATATTCGTCGAGAGGGTAGATTGTTATCACAAATACAAGAACCCTCAATATAGTTATATTGTTTTCTCTCTGCTACCTCTAAAATGTGCTTAAAAATTGCCGCATTAACTGCTTTGTTTTGAAATTCAGGAACCACAAATTGTGCAAAACCTCTTATCCCTTTTATCTTGTTTTTATACCAGAGAAATTTTATCAAACCCAGCGGATCGAGTTTACCATTAATCTTTTTCAATACATAATTATAGTCAGGTATAGCAAAAACAAAGCCAATGGGTCTATTTTCTGAGCGAGCAATATAAATCAGATCTTTATCTAAAAAGGGCAAGTATTTTTTAACTTCTATCAATAGGGAATCTTTATTAGGGGGGTTGGCATATTCGAATCCATTTTCTGTTTCATCTCCTGATGAGATTATTTTTTCTACTATTTCAGCAATATCTTTTATTTCGCGTTCTAGATATTTCAAATCTACTTTGTCAATTTTAAAATTAAATTTTTGCATTGCAAATTCTGCAACCTTTTCAACTCTACCCTTCAATTCATTGAAATTGTCAGAATAGTAGGCATAAAAATCCCTATCTTTAGTAAATCCGTATTGACTTAACAATTCATGGTAATAAACCGGATTATATGAATTCATCAATACCGGTGGACTATCAAAACCCTTAATAAGTATACCCCTGCCCTCAACATCATCATCGGGACAAAGGGGGCCTACCAAACGATTAATATTATGTTTTTTGAGCCAGAGGAATGATTCATCCATAAGCATTTTTAGAACTTCATAAGAATTTATCATTTCTAAATAACCAAAATAGCCAACATTAATATTATTTCTATGATTCTTCTCTACATTTATACCAACTAAAACCCTACCTACTGGAATATTATTATCCCAAACCATAAAAAAGGTATGTGGCCCACAGTTTATCTTATTATCAGAACCTTCACTTAAAAAGGATTTTAGCAAATCTGTTTTTATTGGAGAAACCCAATGGGGGTCATGTTCGTATACTCTACAGGCAAAATTAATAAATTGTAAAAGTTCGGATTTATTTTTTTTTACTTCTCTTACTTCCAACTTTGTTCTTCTCTTTCTCCAAAAATAGCAACGCTTTTCTTTATAATGGATTTTTGCTTTTTAAATTGTTGTAGTGTTGGTGAATTTTTTTCATACATTATCTTAAATATTTTAGCATTTTAATAATTCTATTCAATAAAAGACATTATATTGTAATTTTGAATATTTATCAAAATTAATTTTTATTAGAGCTACGGTATGTGTTTTACAATCAGTATACTAGTAATTAACCGGTATTGCAAAGTCGTTATATAATAATATAAGAAATAATTTATGCAATTTTTTTCTGGTATTCTTATTAAGTGATATAATATTTTAGATTTTACTGTACAGAGAGGCATACCTTGGAAACGTTTAAAAATAATGAATTGGAGCTAAAAATAAATCTGGAACCAAATTCACGTTTAATAAACAAATTAATGGAATCTGAAGAAAAATATAAAATTTTGTTCGATTATGCCCCTGACGGATATTATATCAGTGACCTTAAAGGAACCTTTATCGATGCAAATAGGGCAGCAGAAAGGATTAGCGGATATACCTGTGATGAACTATTAGGTAAAAACTATTTCCAGGCCGGATTGTTGTCTATAAAAGATGTGCCAAAAGCATTGAGAGCTTTAGCTAAAAACAAATATACCGCTGGGCATCAGCTTAGAGTTACCAAGCTTGCTGTCGCAATTGCTCAAGAGATGAATCTTTCGCCAGACCACGTTGAAAGCGTAAAGATAGCATCTCAAATTCATGATATTGGTAAAATTGGGATACCTTCAGAAATCCTTACCAAGCCAACTAATTTAGATTCAATAGAGTTCTCTTTTATAAAAGAACATCCCAGAATGGGTTATAACATTTTAAAAGATGTCGACTTCTCCTACCCCATTGCCGATATTATACTTCAACACCATGAAAGAAATGATGGCTCCGGTTATCCGCAGGGGATAACAGGAGAAAGTATCATTTTAGAAGCAAAAATAATCGCAGTAGCAGATGTGGTAGAAGCTATGACCTCACACCGGCCCTATAGGGCAGCAATGGGAATTGATGCAGCAATGGATGAAATATTAAAAAACAAAGGTACTCTTTATCAGCCTGAAATAGTAGATGTGTGTATAAAATTATTCAAAGAGAAGGGTTTTAATTTTCTGATATAGAATTTCTTTCCTTCATATTCAGTTTCCACTAATCGGCCTTCCTCGATTAATTTATGAATAACAGTCCAATCAGAACCTGCCTTTTTTAAAAAATCTCTCATCGCCTCTTCTCTCATGGGATGAACAGAGGTGATACTTAAAATATCTTTCGCTACCTCGCCGGTAAAAGCAAAGGCATTTCCCTCATAACCGATAAGGTATTCAACCTGGCTAATACTTTTTTTAAAGATATTATAGCATCGGTTAATAACCTCTTCTTGAGGTGCTTGAACCCATTTCCTGGCGGGAGGCCTGATGGGAATTGACAAATAAACCTTTTCTGTATTTAGCTGTGCTATAAATTCTGCCACTCTCTCCATATGTTCAATACCATCGTTAACGCCTTTCACCAGCATTGTTTCTGTAATTATTTTCCCTTTAAAAACGGAAACAAATTTTAACATATTATTTAAAATTGTATTTAAATTAAGTTTTTTATGAGGTCGATTAATTTTTTTCCATATATCCTCATCCACAGAATCAACTTTTAAAGAAACCAGGTCTACATCCAGTAAATTTTCCATCACTTTTCTCTGGTCCAGTAGCGAGCCGTTACTAATAACCGCCACTTTAATGCCCAGGGATTTTACTAATTTAATTTCTTCTCCCAGATTAATATCCAGGGTAGGCTCTCCATCCGGTACAAAAGTCAGATAATCTATGTGCTCTTCCCTTTCTCTGCTCCTCTTTACTCTTTCCTGAACCTGTTCATAAAGTTGCCCGGGGGGATAAAAAGTTTGTGGAATTATCTTCATTTGATAGGTTTTCCCCAACTGACAATAAACACAGGCATATGAGCAGATCTTGGGTGGGATATTATTGATTCCTAAACTACGTCCTAAACGACGGGAAGGGACAGGTCCAAAAGTAAGCATGGTTACTCCTTCATTTCATATATAAAATGAGGAACTATTGAATTTTTTTAAATATTTCTTGCCAGATATCTTTTATTTCTTGAGTCACTTTATTATCACTATGCTCAACTACTGGCAATCCTTTTACTAAGGCTTCTGTTATTATATTATCAAAATGAATTCTACCAATTACAGAAATACTATTTTCTTTGCAAAATTCTTTTATACTAGAAGTATTTTCTAAATTAATATCAAATTTATTAATTATTACTACCGGTTCAACATTGAAATGCTGGCTAACTTCAATTACTCTTTCCAGGTCATGTATCCCGGAGAGCGTAGGTTCGGTTACTACCACCACCAGGTTTGCACCTGTGATAGAAGCTATCAGGGGACAGCCGATTCCCGGTGGTCCGTCAATGATGATTAGGTCTAAATTCCTGTTTTCAGCAATTACTCTGGCATTTTTACGGACTGTGGTTACTAATATTCCTGAATTTTCTTCTGCAATACCCAATCTGGCATAGACTAAGGGTCCGTATTGGGTTTCAGAAATATACCATTCGCCACAAAGATTTTCCTTCATCTCTACAGCCTTCTCGGGACAGGCCAGTCCACATAATCCGCAACCTTCGCAGGAAATATAGTCGACAAAAGCTCCGTCCTGAGATACTGTAATAGCATCGTAACGGCATAATTCTTCGCATAATCCACATTGATTACATTTTGTTAAATCAATCTCTGGAATTACCCCAGCATAGAAATCATGCTTTTCTTTTACTTGGGGATGTAGCAAAAGGTATAGATTAGAGGCATCAACATCACAATCTCCCATTACTTTATTTTTTGCTAAAACTGCAAAACTTCCTGCTATTACCGTCTTACCTGTACCACCTTTGCCACTGACAATGACTATTTCTTTCATCAGGCAAACCTCAATTCCTAATTTCTCACTTTTGCAAGTTTATATTCTGTAACGATATTCTGAAAAAGTGAAATGAATTTTTGTTTATAAGAATAACCCAGGTTTACTAAAGGTATACCTTTAGAATAAGCTATAGCTATCTCTTTATCCATAGGCAGAGACATTAATATTGGTATCTCCTTCTCCTGACAATACTTTTCTACCTGATGGTCTCCTATATCACACTTATTTAAAACCACTCCATATGGAATCTGTAATTTTTTTAAAACCTCTACTGCTAAAACCAGGTCATGCAAGCCAAAAGGAGTCGGCTCGGTTACCAGTATTGTATAATCGCTTTCTTTTATCGATTCGATAACCGGACAGGAAGTACCTGGAGGTGCATCAATCAGAAGAATATGCTGCTTACTCCCGTTTTTGTTCTTATTTACCTCCGATTGATATTTTTCTATACCCCTCTTTTTAATTCTCTTAATTATGGGCGGAGCTATTGCCTCTCCAATATTTAAACGACCTTCCATAAAATTACTTAAACCTGCCTCCCCTTCCTCTATAATCCCAATCTCTCTGCCTTTCTCGCTGATTGCCCCTTCCGGACAAATATAAGTACAGGCTCCACAGCCATGGCACAATTCCGGGAAGATTAGAACTTTATTTTTAGCAACGGCTATGGCATTAAAAAGGCAAGCTCTGGCACATTTCCCACAAAAATTACATTTATTATAATCAATTTTAGGAATTGGAATTTCAACTGGCTCACTTTTTTTAATCAGGGGTTTTAAAAAAAGATGGGCATTGGGCTCCTCAACATCACAATCCAAAAAATAGACATTATTTTTCTTATCTCCAGCTAATGCCAAAGCAAGATTCACTGCAATGGTGGTCTTACCAGTACCGCCTTTACCACTGGCAACTGAAATAATCATATATCCACAATCCTTTTTAACTTCTTACTGATTACTGTCTTATCATCATTGTTCCACATTTAGGGCATTTCATACCGGTGCAGGGTATTCCTGTCTGATGAGGAACTATAGCGCCGCAGGAAGGGCAAACACAGTTACCGCCTAAACCTAGCCCCATTCCTCCGCTTCCCCTTCCCGTCTGCCTGCCACCCCTGCCGCGTCCGCTTCCCGGTCCCAAGCCCCTCGGTCCGGTTCCATCTCCTCTTGGCATAATGATTCTCCTTTCTAAATATTCTACTCTGGTTAGTTAATAATTTTAATGATGGTGTTCTGAATGATCACACTCTGCTTTTTCTATTCCATAGCCCTTTCCTGCTCCCGGTTTACAGGAAGATTCTCCTCCTTCCAATCTTCCCTGTATAAATTCATCAATTACCTCACTTATCTTGCCACTAATTCCAATAATAGGGGTAATTCCTATTTCAGCAAATAGTGACTGCGCCCTGTTCCCCATACCGCCACAAATAATATATTTGACACCTCTTTCAGCCAGAAAGGCGGGTAGAAATCCCGGCTGATGTCCGGGGTTATTTATTTCTTCTATCTTTAAAACCTTACCACCCTCAATCTCCGCGATGGTAAAGGCTGGACATCTTCCAAAATGTTCCGATACAAAACCATTATCTGTAGAAATAGCAATCTTCATCATATATTTCCCTCTAAATTTTATCTTAAAACCTAATTATTACTTCTATTATATATTTTATTCTTTCTTTTTTATACCTGAATGGGGCGAAACATTGGGACCAGAAACTGACTGGAAACCGCCTGCTTTAAATTTTTCTAAAACTTCTTCTACTGTACCGGAAATACCGGAAATAATTTCTATTCCGTCAGCCTGAAGAGTCTGAAAGGCATTGGGGCCACAATTTCCAGTTAGAACTGTCTTTACCCCCTTATTAATCATTATCTGGGCTGATTGTACTCCTACTCCTCCCATGCCCTGGGCTCCACTATTCTCTATTGCCTCGAATTCATCTTTATCGGTATCTATTAAAATGAAGTAAGCACATCTTCCGAATCTGGGATCTACTTGAGATTTTAAATCTGCGCCAGTTGAGGTAATTACAATTTTCATATATTTTCCTTCCTTAATTTTTATTATTTTTTTTCTCAGCATTATTTTTATTGTTTTTCGTTTATTCCGCTATAGCTGTTACTTAATCCTTTAAAATTACCAGCTCCTAGTTAGATTTTCCTAACGGTTTACCAGCTATTGTCTCTCATTATTTCTTCTTTTTATATTTTCAATGTAATGATAATCATTTTCAATAAATTGTATAAAAAATATATACTACTCCTTTATTGCCTTACATTTTTTGCACAATCCATAAAATTGGAGTGTATGATTCCTGATCTCAAAACCATATTTTTTTTCTAATTCCTGTCTGGTTTTCTTTATTAACTCCAATTCTTCCTCTATAAAATCATCGTAATCTATTATTCTCCCACAATTGGTACATATCAGATGATGGTGGTGTGACAAATTCCCATCTCCTCTAGTTAGCTCATATCTCGCTCTGCCGTCACCAAAATCAAACTTAAAAACTAATCCCATCCTGACCAACAATTCCAATGTTCGATAGACAGTGGTCAAACCTATGGTAGGATAAATTTGATATACTTTTAAATAGATATCCTCAGCACTCAAATGCCTCTTTGATTCATCTAAAACCTGTAAAATAATCTGTCGAGGCATTGTGATTCTATAACCGCCTCCCCTGAATTGTCTCTGCCACCAACCTCCAGGACCTCCTCCATACCACCCTCTGGGCATATTCTTTGGCTCCTCATTCCTTATTGATAATCATTTTCAATAATATAATACACAAAACAGCTTCCCTTGTCAAATGTAAGAGAAATAATTACTATTTTATTTCTTGATTTTATAAATTATTTTCCTCATCATATTATTTTTTCACTTGTTTAAAATAGGAAAACATTGACCATTTAAAAGAAGTAAAATTAAATAGGATCAGGCCCTAAAATTTAGTGAGGACAGATATACTATAATTTTAGAGTCTGACCCTTTTTATTTTAAAATTCAAATTTCATACCTGTTTGTAATGGTAAAAATTTATCTTTAAAAATATTATGGAGTTCAGCTTGTGCATTAAATCCGGTGCAGTGTCCTGCTGAAACTAAATCAATATCAAATTCTGATAAAGCTGCAGCAGTTTTTTTAATTCTATCCATTGTTGCCTCCACCAGATGGAGTCCACCAATAATAGCTTTAATTTTTCTCAGACCGGTCATTTCTATGGATTGTTTTACAATATTTACAATACCGGCATGACTGCATCCGGTTACTATAGCTATCTCTCTTCCTTTAAAGATGGCAATCAAAGATATATCATCCTTCATATCATCTTCTACAATCTTACCTTCAACGATTGTCTTCAAAGCAATGCCTACCTCCTCAAAATCCGTCTGCCTTTTTACTTCTCCTGTAGTGATAAGTCCGGGCATTATCTGAAGAGGATGGTCTGTTAAGTAGAGAGTCCCGCCATTAGCTTCTATCCTTTCCCGGGAATCTGCCTGCATTACACCAACATGCCTCAAATAAGGCTTATCTATAAAATTCAACCTGAAAAGACCGGGATGAGCAATTACAGGTAAATCCTGTTTCCCTATAGCCTTTAACATAGCAGCAATTCCCAGAGTATGGTCATAATGGCAATGAGTTATTACAATTGAATCAATGATTACAGGATTAATACCGAGTAATTGCATATTATGTAACAGCGCTTCATGATTCTGTCCAACATCCACCAATACATTTTTTTTGATATTATTCCGGTAAGCTTCAATTAAAAAAGAAACACCATGCTGTCCCCAATAAGGACTTTCATATAATACAGAATCCTCAGCTAATACCGTCAAACTCATCCTGTCTAAATATTCAAATTCCATCTGATTATTACTCCTTTCTTAAATCTTGTTTACACTCCTTCTGCTTTTGGTTTAGAGTAATTAGCTACAATAAGTCCCGCAACCACCGCTATCAAAGTGGGTACTAACCAGGCCAACCCTTGATTCCCCAGGGGCAGGCTTGAATTCATTCTGGTAAAGAAATTATTAGCAAAGCCTATACCGGGCAGGAAATCTCCTATACTAAACAGAATAGCAACAATGGTTCCAATCTGTGTGGCTAATTTTACCCGTTCAAAATTAGAAAATATGTTCATAACCAATATTACTACCAGAGCCGGATATATGAGCATTAACCAGGGCACGGTATAACCTACCACTTTCGATAAGCCTATTAAACCAATTAAAAAACCGATTACACTGCTCAAAGCAACTGTAGTGGTATATTTTAGTTTCCCGTTGGTCATCTGCTGGAAAGTATCTCCTGCGGTTGAAGTAAGACCAATAGAGGTGGTTATATTGGCAAAAGTAAGAATAATAGCAAAGACAATAATACCAAAATATCCCAACAATCCTCTGGCAAATTCCACAGTTAGAATACCAACATCTGCGTCAGGGAATTTTGCTCCCGAAGAGGCACCTAAATAAGTAAGAACAGTAGAGGTTAAAAACAGCATTATTGCGGTAATAGAACCAATTATAATTAAATTATATTTGCGTGATTCCTTAGTTTTAACTCCTCTCAAATTAAATTCATTGATAAGCCAGAGACCAAATAAGGAAGCTCCTAAAGCATTCATGGTATTATATCCATTTAAGATACCTTCTGAGAATGCTGTGGGAGAACCGGGAGAAACAGGACTAGCCAGCGGGGAAGCTATTCCTTTTATTACTAATATGACCATAAATACTATCAGGATGGGGGCAAGAAATTTCCCCAGATTATCAATGACCTTAGAGCGATTATAGGCAAAATAATAATTTAGGGCAAAAAAGATGAGTAAGGTTACCCATATAGGTATATTGGGGAAAAATTGGGCAACGGCCATCTCATGAGTAGCAGAGCTGACTCTGGGTAAAATAAAGACAGGACCTATTATTAACATAGATAGGGTAGTGAAAACTGCGCCAAAATTCTTTCCCAATACACTGGAGGCCAGACCGAAGAGAGATTTATCCTGTATAGAGACTGCTAAATAGGCAATGAAAACTCCTAAACTATTAATAACACCATATCCTAATGCGGCAATAAGCCAGCAAATTCCAGATTCTCTTCCCAATATGGGAGGGAAAATCAGGTCACCTACACCAAAATGACCTGAGAAAATAGCTGCTGATATTACCAGTATTACCCCCCAGGGGAGTAAATTTTTGTTTTTTTCATCCATATTATTCAACTCCTTCTTTATCCTTCCTCAATTTTAAAATAGTGAAGTAGAAAAAGTACAATAACTCGTGCAGTTAAGTGATTTTGTCTGTTTTTTACCATCAATCACCTCCTCAAAAAACTTCCTTTGAGTATAAACTTAAGAAAAATAGTTACAAAAGTAAAAGATATAGGATTTTTCATTAAACTGACTATCATAATTCAAATTTTTAATATTCTCATTCAGTCAAACAAAATAACAATGATAATCATTTTCTATAAAAGATATATAAAAAAATATATCTTGTCAAATTATTTCTATTGCTATTCTCAGCTTATCACATCACGGTAATCTCAAAAGATATTACTTTAAGACCTTATTTCGTTAACTTCATCTTGATAAGCTCTGGTTAACATTACCACATCCTGATTTAAGGTAACACCATCAAAACCATTTTTAAGATGTTCTCTTGCCTCTTGAGTAGTGCTAGTATGGATAAAGACAAACTTTCCAGCATCCTGAGCAACCCTTTTAACCCTTCTTAGTGCTGATAAAAACTCCTTGTCATCAAATTTTCCTGGCTTTTTTAGGGCTACTGATAAATCAAAGGGACCAATGAAGATTCCATCTATTCCATCAATAGCACATATCACTTCAATATTATCCAAAAAACCAATAGTTTCACACTGAGGAATTAACAAAGTTTCTTTATTACAAATTTCAAAATATTTTTCTAAGCCACCACTGGAAAAATCTTCAAAACCAAATCCTCCGCTTCGAGACATTGCTACGCCCCGCTGCCCTATAGGATAGTACTTGCCATATTTCACAATATTTCTTACCTCATCTATCGTTTCTAAACAGGGAATAACCAGTCCTTTGGCACCAATATCAAGCATCTTCAAAATAGAATCACGATTCTGGTTTTTAACCCTCACCAGTGGCGTGATACCACGAAACTCCGCCGCCAGTACAAAATTTATAGTGCTTTCCACATCGGCAGGCCCATGTTCGCAATCTATTACCAGAAAATCCAAGCCTGCCAGTCCTAAACATTCCACCGCCAAGGTACTGTTCAATCCAAAAAATGTCCCTACTACCGGTATCCCCTTTTCTATTTTTCTTTTCATCCTGTTTTCTATCATATGGAAATATCTCTCCTATTGTTAATGGTTAAATACTGAAAAATGATTTCCCACCTATTATCATTTTATATAATATTATATAGCTTTTCTTTACAATTTTCCCCTGTCTAAATATCGTTCCATTTAATATTTTTTACATTAATTTTCACTTTCTCTTTTGTAATATTAATTTTTTTATCTACGGATATATAATTATTCCAAAAGCTATTAAACTTGTCACTATAATTTTATATTTTTCTGCCCAATACCAATTATTATAATCGTGTCTTTTAATTCGGTTTATTTGCACTAATCTAATTTTTGAGTCCGAATTTTCTTTATGTAGAGAAAATAAAATAATAAAAAACAAGAGAAAAGATGCTTAATTTTTGTCAATAAATAATCTTACCATTTATCATATCTATTACAAAAGTTGTATCAGGCAATGTTCAGGGTTTAACATTTTATGATATACTTTATATTAGGTTATAAAATATAGGAGGTTTGTATGAAAATTCTATTATGTACTGATGGTTCAGAACCCAGTCAAAAAGCATTAGAAAAAATTGTCATGATGGCAGAAAAATGTAAAATAGAAGAGATAGCTATCATTCACGTTTATGATAAGAGCCAATACACTTCCCTTCCTTTTTTCCCAGATGGTGGTATTAGCATCACTGAAGAAGAGATTGAAAGCCTGGAAAAGATAAAAGAGAAAGAAAGAATAGAAAGTAAAAAGTTATTAGCAAAAGCTTCCCAGGTTTTTAAAGACAAAAATATAAAAGTCAGAACTATATTCAGGGAAGGACACCCCTCTCATATTATTGTTGAGGTAGCAAACAAAGAAGGATTTGACATGATTGTACTGGGTAGCAGGGGTTTGAGTGGTTTTAAAAAGGTATTCCTGGGAAGTGTAAGTAATGCTGTCCTCCATGAAGCCAAAGATTGCAGCATACTCATTGTAAAATAGGAATGGGCTAAAATTGAAGCTTCATTAAAAAGAATATTTTAGTTTTCTTATACCATTGCTTAACTTCTCTAAGTTTTTAAATTATACCTTCTGTTCCGGTAATAATTTTCAGGGGTTAGCCCTGGAAGTAAAGCAAAAAGTATCGAAGCTAATATTCCATGGACTAACCCCCTTTGTCCTTTTAGGGTATATAGTATTTGATTTCCAGTTTAGGACGTTTAAGAGCATCTGTATTATTTGATGAGCAGAACATAGCCAACGCTTTGATGGTGAATTCATTTTTAGCACTTAGCATCAATCCGTAATTTGGGTAGGTTCCCCTGAACCAACCACTAACTAAAACGGTAATATCTCGTTCCCTCCATTGGTTTGAAACATGGTCAATAATCCATGACCCACCTAATGCCACTCGGGAAGTTGGGGGTTGATTATTCCAGGTAATAGTATTTTCATTCCACCCACCTTCTGCTCTCCATAAAAAAATCTCCATATTTGGATAGCCACTTTCTCCGGTATAATTATCCTGATATAGTTTCAGTTTTGCCTCTATTATGACTGCACCAGTTGGGATAGAACTTAAGTTAAATTTTATGTATGTTCTATTGACATCCAAAGGTGAAACCCACCATGCTCTCCCGACAAAAAGTACTGAAGAATCTCCACTCATGCTTGTATCTGGCAAATACCTACATACATCAACATCCTGTCCATCAATTGGCCCCGGTTGTATGATTTTAATTTCATTCACTCTTATTTTGACTTTTGCAGTGACACTACCCACACTATTGGTAGCAGTCAGGGTATAGGTAGTAGTTGTAATGGGAATCACGGTACGAACTCCAGCAATTATCTCTACACTGCCAATACCAGGTTCAATTTTTACGCTAGTAGCATTAGTGACATCCCAGCTCAAGGTAGAGTTTCCTCCTGAATCAACAACCTCTGGGGTAACATTAAAGAAATTTATAGTTGGTTTTGGGGCAATCGTTATTATAGCAGTGGCAGTGACACTACCCACACTATTTGTAGCAGTCAGGGTATAAGTAGTAGTTCTAGTTGGTCTTACAGAACGAGCATCTATTGAAGAAACACTGCCGATACCTTGGTCTATGGTGACACTGGTGGCACCGGTAACATTCCAGCTCAAGGTAGAGCTTCCACCTGATGCAATTGTTGGGGGAGTGGCTTTAAAAGAATTGATAGTAGGTTTAGGAGCAATTGTTACTGTAGCAGTTGCATAGACACTGCCAGAACTATTAGTGGCAGTCAGGAGATAGTTAGTGGTAGTGGCTGGGCTTGTGGAACGAGTTCCTGTGGAAGAAACACTGCCAATCCCATGAGAAATGGTGACACTGGTGGCACCGGTAACATTCCAGCTCAAGACAGAACTATCACCGGGGGCTATTGTTGGAGGAGCAGCTGTAAAGGAATTAATAGTTGGTTTAGAAGGAATGGGGCCACCACAGCCTAACAAAAAGGATAATATAAAGAAAATAATAGAGAGCTTATAAAATAACCGGATAATCTTAATTTATTTTTCATCTGAAAAGACCTCCTCGCCTTCAGATTTTAAGATTGCTTACAAAAAGTATTTCACCCCCTCCTTTTTATGGTTATAAAGATAATAGAAGAGAGTATTAATTAAGGAACCAACACATTTTTATATAATTATAGCTGTAACAAATCGTATTTACAATATTTATTGTAGCTGACTGAATGTTTTGTCTTATTTGCTATATTCTGCTGACATTAACTATTTTTATGTAGTATTAATATTTAAAAAGGAAAGTAAAAAAGAAGAAATATTTTATTCAAAAAACTGAGAGCGGAGTTTTAATTTTTGGCCAATTGTTTTGGGTAATAGTTAATATTTGACAATTATAATTAAAAATATTTAAATCTTGTTAAATTAGCAATTTAGTTTTGCTACTGATTTTTATCTTTAAATACTACGCTACGATGCGATGTTTCTGGTATTCTTCTTTTACTTTTATTGCTTTTTTTATTCTTTCCTCAAAGATTGGCCTTGATTTTTTATGCCAGTCAGAAGACAGCTCATCCAGGTATTTGCCAATAGGACCTGATAAGATGGTTTCAGCCCCTTCATGAGTAGGATATGCCCCTGATTCTGCTACAATATCTCTAAGTTGCTGGGGGTTATCTATAATAGGGCAGGGTGCCAGCAGATTATCGGAAAAGGGCTGGCGTTTCTGGAAAGACCGGAATAAAGGATTTCGTAATACTTCTTTCAGACTTTTTCCCTTAATATTATCTATGGCAAAGTGGACAAAAGCACACGGCTCCACTTCTCCCTTAGCATTGATATGGAAGTATCTTCTGCCTCCTGCAATACAACCACCTGAGAAAGTACCATCATTCCAGAAATCAGCCAGGAAGATAGGTTTTTTAACCCGTATTTCAGGAATACGATAAGCAAGCATAGCCCTCTGTTCCGGGGTAATCATCATATCCAGATTGGTATCTTTGCCTATAGGGATATAGTGGAAAGACCAGCCATAGAGGGCACCTTTCTCAACCATATAGTCAATGAAGTCATCTGTCCCAAAAAGTTCCCCTGCATTCTGTCTGGTTACAGTGAGACTGATACCGAAGGCAATCCCCCTTTTATGAAGTCTATCCATAGCATCCATAATCTTGTCATAGGTACCGGCTCCACGCCGGGCATCTGTTGAATCCCTAAATCCTTCCAGACTTATTGCCGGGCTGATATTACCCACCTCCAGCATCCGGTCAGCCATCACATCATCAATTAAGGTACCATTGGTATACATCATAAAACCTACATCTGAATGCTTTTTTAAGATATCAAAAAGGTGCGGATATATGGTTGGTTCTCCGCCGGAAAGTACAATAAAGTAGATTCCCAGCTCTTTGGCTTCAGTGATAATACGATTAATGGTTTCCACTTCCAGACTATCACTTTTTTTATATTTTCCAGCCCAGCAACCGGTACAGCTTAAATTACAAGCACTGGTCGGGTCAATCAAGATAGTCCAGGGAACATCCACCCCTATCTCTTTGGCCAATTCATATTGTCTGGGAATACCCATAAGACCTGCATTTAAGAAGAAGTTCATAATCATTCCATCTTTGTAGCTGGGAGCAAGTTTAGTAAGTTGCCTGACAAGCTGATGAAGAGCCGGATTAGTTTGATAGGATTCTTTAATAGCAGCTATGTGTGCATGATGTCGCTCTGTTCGAGCTACTTTGTCAGCCAGGTTAAGTACCTTAATTAAGTTTTTCTCCGGATCTTTTTCTAAATAATGGATAGCCTGTCTGATAATCTGTTCAGCAGCAAATTTCTTGGCAAAGTTAAAATTAATAGCCATTTTAATCCCCTCCTTTTACAGGATGCCTTTGCAAGATTGCTGTTCATAGAAATTAAAAAATGTTAGATAAAAACAGATAAATTTTAAAAAGACCACTTATAAAAAAATCTATATTTTATTTTAGTTTATCAATTAGGCGGCAGATAAAATTGATATTCTCCTCTTTCTCAGTCGGAAATTCCTGGGCAAAATCATAGATTGAGGTTATCAATAAACGAATTGTTCTCTCTTTATCTCTATCGGGAATATAAAGCTCCTTTTTTTCTTCTGCTTTGTATAGCAGGTTTCTAATAAGTCCAACCAGATAATCCTTCATCTGTTCAAAAAGTTCATGGTTCAGATTTTCTTTTAAGATTACCCTTCCCAATTCTTTCAACCTTACAATTTCGTTATACAAAGTGGCAAAAAAGTTATACCTGTCTTCCTCATTTTCTTCTAACATTTTATCTAAAACGGTATAAGTCTGTTCCATACTCTGGCGAAAAACATTTAAAAACAGGTCCTGCTTGTTAAGAAAGTAATTATAAAGAGTCCCTATTGATAAATCTGCCCTTTGAGCAATCATTTTCATAGTCACCTGATGATATCCTTTTATAGTAAATAAGTTAAAGGCAGCCTGATATATCTTTTCTGCTATTCCATCAATGTATTTTGGCACTCTTTACCTGCAATGTTTTATGTACTTATTTTAAATGAACCTATGTTCATAATAATACAACTTTTAGATTATGTCAAATTAAAATACCCAGATTTAGTCATTGGTCGTTAGTTATAATCATTGTGGGAATAAATGAAAGTGGTCTATGGTTCATGGTTCTTAGTTTTTAGATTTTGATAAAAGACAAAGAGAAGGTAAATGCAAAGTGTGGGAATAAATAGAAGTGGTCGTTGGTCGATAGTCGTTGGTATTTAGTCTAAAGATATGGGGAATAAATGAGGGAGGTTTATAGTTAATAGTTTTTAGATTTTAGGATAAAGAAAAAGAGAAGGATGCGGGCTGTAGAGTGTGAAATTACAAAATAGTCGTTGGTATTTAGTGAAAAAGTTGTGGGAATAAGTGAAGGGGGTTTTTGGTTTTTGGATAGGAATATATGGATTAAGAATATTTTTCAATAACATTATCTGTTTTACATTATTGAAAGCTTAGACTAAAAACAAAAACAGGTTATTTTCAATTATTCCCATAAAATAGTGCCGGGTGTTCAGAAAGCTTAAATAGTGGCTCTGAATTAAAAATATAAATCTTCCACAATTAACTAGAATCTAAAAACTAATCTATAGACTGATAACTTCTTTTTTATTCATAGCGTAATGCATCTACCGGGTTCATCTTTGCCGCTTTCATAGCAGGGTATAGACCAAAAAATATGCCTATAAATAAGGCAAAACTAAAAGCTATGATAACAGAAATAGTGGAGATGATAAAAGGCCAGTTCCCATATTGTGCAAGAAAATAGGTTGCAACCCAGCCAAAACCAATTCCAGCTACTCCGCCTAAACTGCTCAAACTGAGGGATTCCATCAAAAACTGGAATAAAATATTCTTATTTTGGGCACCCAGTGCTTTGCGGATACCTATTTCCCTGGTTCTCTCCGTAACAGAAACTAACATAATGTTCATAATACCAATTCCACCAACTAAGAGAGAGATTGCAGCTATACCTCCCAACATCATGTTCATTGTATTGGTAACCGAACTTACGGTATCCAATATTTCATCCTGGCTGGTGATTCTGAATTGCTCTCTTTTTTCATCTTCCAGATGTTTTTGCATAAAATATTCAATTTCCTGGACAGCTCTGTTTGCCTCATCAGAGGAATAAGCTTGTGCTAACAGTGAGTCAACATATTTTTGTGCTGTCAGCCGATCCATAACAACAGATAGGGGAACATAGGCACGCTCATCAAGGTTACCGGCCATAGAACCACCTTTTTCTTTCATCACTCCGATTACAGTAAATTGAAATATTCTTCCATCATAATTAAGTCTGACCAAATTGCCTAATGGGTTTTCATTATCAAATAGATCGGATGCCAGTTGATGACCTAAGACTATTACCTGTCTTCTTTCCAGGTCATCTTCTTGGTTAATAAATACTCCCTGAGCAATTTCATAGTTATTTATTTCAGTATATTCTGCCCTGGTTCCTATTATGGCACTATTAATATTTACATCATCAGAAATCAACCTGCCATTGACCTGTTTTAGAGGAATTACCTGTTTTACAGAAGGGCAAAATTCCTCCAGATGTTCTGATAACTCTAAAGTAAATTTTTGTTGAGAACTTATTGAACTCAACCTTCCAAATTGACCCCTGAGGGCTCTTGGGTAAATGGTAATCATATTTGAACCTAAATTAGCAATCCGGGCAGTTATCTGTTGTGTGGACCCCGTTCCTACCGAAACAATAGCAATTACAGCACCTACACCTATCACAATCCCCAGCATAGATAAGAAGCTACGCATTTTATTAGCCCATAAACTCTCCAGGGCTATCTTTAATCCCTGTAAAATCATGCCAGTACCTCTTCTCTATTGATAATTCCATCCCTGAGATGTATTATCCTTCCGGCATAATGAGCTAATTCCGGTTCATGGGTAACCAGAATAATTGTATTGCCTTTTTGATTCAAGTTCTGAAAAATTTTCATTATCTCCAGACCGGTTTTAGAATCAAGATTACCGGTTGGCTCATCTGCCAGGATAATAGAAGGATTGTTAACTAAAGCTCTGGCAATGGCTACTCTTTGCTTCTCGCCACCTGAAATCTCATTGGGGTGATGGTGAGCCCGATGGTTTATGCCTACATCCTGGAGGGCTTTTAAAGTCTGTCTTTGCCTTTCTCTAAATGGCATACCGGCATAGATTAGGGGAATCTCCACATTTCTTAGATTGGTAGCTCTGGGTAATAGATTAAATTGCTGAAAGACGAAACCTATCTTTTTATTTCGAAAAATAGCTAATTGGTTATCATCCAATTTAGTTACATCATGATTAGTAAGAAAATATTTCCCTTCACTGGGGTAATCCAGACAACCTATAATATGCATCAAGGTTGACTTTCCTGAACCAGAAGGACCCATAATAGAGACAAATTCTCCTTCCTCAACTTGAAAAGAAATACCTCTCAATGCTTCCACCTTCACCTTACCCAGATGATAGACCTTTTTTAGTTGTTCAACTCTTATTACAATACTCATCTTCACCTCATCATAGGGATAGGAGCAGCACCACCAAAACCTCTAAAACCACCCCTGGAGCCCTGAGAAGCGTTGTTAATTTGATAATTATTAATAATTATCTTATCCCCTTCCTGTAAACCATTTTTTATCTCCTGATAAAATCCATCAGTAATACCCGTATTCACAGGAGTAGGAATCGCCTTATCTCCATCAACTTTCAATACCATACTGCCCCGGCTACTTGTAGATAGGGCAGTAACCGGAACGATTAGGACATCTTCAATCATATCGACAATGATTTCTGCAGTTGCCGAAAAACCTGGCTTAAAATATGGAGATACCTGGTCTATCCGAAGAGTTAACGGTACGGTAACAACACCCCCTTCTATACGGGCATATTCTGCAACTTCGGCTACTGTACCGGGAAATTTTTGACCTTTCAGAATATCAAGCTCAATTTCTACCTTTTGTCCCACTGCAACTTGTAAAATATCTATTTCACCAATGGAACTGGTCACTTCATATGATGAATCATCTGCAATATAAATCACATCACGCGTTCCTTCAATAAAGTCTCCTTCTTCTACAAAAATATCTACTATTTTTCCAGAAAAAGGTGCTGGCAATGTTTTCGATTCATAACGATCCAGGGCTACTTCCATAGTTAACTTTTTTTCTTCTATCTGACTGGGTGAACCGGTAATTTTTGCCAGTTCATACTTATTCAAGGCCTTTAAGTAATTGAGGTGTTCCTGTTTATCTTCTAATTTCACTAATTCCTGTCCCTTTACGACTATTTCCCCTCTTTTTACCAGTATTTTTTCCACTGTACCACCGGTAGTACCTGTACTGGCGAAACTGAGATACATTTCATTAACCGGTTTGATATACCCGCTGGCTGATACCGTCTTTTTTATGCTGCCCCTTTTTACCTCAACTACCGCTCTGGGATCAATATTTTCCATATAAGCATTATCACTATTTCCTGGATTGGAGTTAAGAAAAGGGATGGGCAAATGTTCTCTCCAGAAATATATTAAACTACCTATTACCACAATCATTAAAAACCAGATAAAAATATTTTTCTTTCTCATTCTAAATTTCTTAAACCCCTTTCGGTAAAAGACCAATAAGATGAGCTAGTTTAAGACGATCAACTAACCACTGGTCAGAAGCCTGCTTTAAACCTAATTCTTTCTCTTTTAATAATATCAGGTTATTATCCCGTTGAGCCAGACTAATAGCCCCTTGATGGTATTGCTGTTCAATTATCTTCTCTTTTTCCTGTTCTTTTTCTAAGGACTTTGACAGAGTTTGTAATATAAGCTGGTTATATTCATCTTTATCTAATAGTTGTTCGGCCTCTAATCTCAACATTTCCATTAAATAAACCAGATTTACTTCTTTGCGTTTTACATTTTCCTCTTTCTGTTTTACTTTAAGTTCTTGAATACCACCATCAGCCAGGTTTATTCTGAAATCAACCATAACAAACCAGTCACTATCCGGATAAGTATGTCCACCTGAAAGATTCACTACAGGTTTACCGGCATCTTTTGTCCATTGCAGCTCCTTTAACAATTCATCTTTTTCTATTACACTATTTTTGAACTGGTAATTCTCCTGAAGAGCTTGATTTATAAATATATCACGAGATTGGCTGAAGATAGGTAAATTCTCCATTTGCTGAAAAAGGCTATCTATAAAAAGAGCTTCTGTTGCAAAGTCTACGGTTGCCTCTTCAGGCAAGTTAAGCAGGAGGTACCACTGCCTCTTAGCCATATTCAGGTCCTGTTCTGTACTCCAATGTTTATTCTGTGTCTCACCAAGAGAAATGATGGCTTCCGCTTCCTGCTGAAAACCCCCTTCACCCAGTTTTATCTGAGCTCTTACCCTCTCCAGTGCTTCTTCTGCCAGTCTCAACCGTTCAGAGGCTATTTCAAGTTGCTCCTGTAAACGGATTATATTTAAGTATTTCTGGATAAATTCGATCTGTTTTTCTATTTCTTTCCACTTTAATTCTTCTAACTTCATCTGAAGATTATTTTCCAGAGAATAAGTCTGTCTTTCCTGTTCAGTCCAGCTACGTGGATAGAGTTTCTGCTCTAACTTGATATTTGCTTTTACTTCTTCTGCTATTGCTTCTATAAAATGTTCTGTCGAATTCTCTGACTGCCAGGAAACTTCGCCAGACATACTTAGATTAGGTGTTAACATTTTTTTTGCCGATAGATTTAGCTTGGTATCAGGGGCAACCCGATTTTCTCCAATTTCTACCAGATAGGGATTATCCTTTTCTCCAAAACGCCAGATAGGTGTAATACTCAAATCAATCTGAAATGACTTTCCCGCCTCCACTATTTCCAGGTTGCGTTTGATATCTTCTATACTATAGCGAATACTTTGTAAATCAAGGTTATGGAGAACGCCCCATTGCAGGGCCTCTTCCACGCTAATCTCTTTGGCTTTGAGTATTTGAAAATTTAGTATCAAAAATAAGCCTGTTAAAAGAATGAAGATTATTTTATACATTTTTTCTCTCAAATTTAAAGATTTCATTTTACCATCGCTCCTTCATCCAAAATACCCATTATTTTCTGCAACTCCAGATAAGATTGATAACACTGCCGCACTGAGGAAATAAAACGGTATTCAGCATCCAGAACTCCAATGGAAGCAGAAAGCAATTCATCTTCTCTACGTAAACCCGCCTGCACCTGTCTTTTTATTATCGATTCATTTTCTTTCATCTGCGTTAAACTCTGTTCAGCTAATAATACACTATTTTTACTTTGCTGATGATTCTGCCATTGGGTCAGTATCTGATAATCTAAATCCTGCTCTAATATTATCTGCTCCAATTTAACTATTTCCAGGTTATTAATCAATTTTGCTATACTCAATTGGGAAGCCTGCTCAATTTTAGCATTCTCCCGCTTAAAAAGGGCTAACTCAACCTCAATCCCTTTACTTTTTAGAGTGAAACTATTCTCCCGGGCTTTCTCACAGGAAACATTGCAATCTATATCGGGGAAATGGGGCAAACTAACGGCTTCAACCGATATTTCTGCCTCACCAGATAACCCCAGAGCATTTTTTATCTCAATTAACAGCTGCTGATAATCCAGTCTGGCCTTCTCATAGGAGAATAAGGCATCATAATAGGCATTCCCTTGCTGCAATAAATCTAATTCAATTCTGTAACCAGCAGCTACCTGGGCTTCTACCTCTGCCAGAACCGCTTTCTCCAAATCAATATTCTTTTCTTTACGTCTAATGTCTAACTCTGCCAGCACTAAGCGAAAATAATTATCCGCCGCCTGGATAATCAGCTGGCTCTTCTGGTTCTGGAAAGTGTTTTGCTGCTGTAAAATATTGATTTCCTTCTGTTTGTTAAGAATCCCTGATTGAGTTAAAAGATTTTCTGCTTCCAGTTGACGGATATCCAATTCTGCATTATTCAACTGGTAGCTAGCTTTTTTAAAATCCAGATTGTTGGAAATGGTCAGTGAAATCATCCTGGATATATCTAATACAACTTTCTCCTGACCCAAAACCGGGCAGCCCCGGGAAGCAATAATTAGAATGAAAACAAAGCAGCCTATCAGTATTTTATTCTTCATATAGATAGAGCCTCCTTCTTCACATTGGTTTGCTAACAATATAAAAATTTATACATTTCCTTTACAATGTTATTATATATAGAAATTTTAAAATGTGCTTAAAATAAATCTTAAATTTTTATAAAATATCAACTTTTCATTGACAAAATATTGTTCATTATTATAATGTATTTAGCTAGCTAAATATCTAATTAATATTTAACAATTGTGGGCTTTACATTGTCTATAATTTTACGTTTTTAAGTTTTAATTCATTGTGGAAGATTGATATTTTTCAAATAAAAGTTTATTATCTAATTTTTGTTAATAACTTGAGCCAGTTTTTTGAAGGAATAATTGTAAGTACAATGTTTTTTATAGTTCAATTTTTTAAAAATAGAATACAAGAATGTCGTTAGAAAAAATATCGTTAATTAATATATTCTTAACCAAAATTATTTCATAAACTTTAAGCTTATTGGTGATTTGAGGTTTTTAAATGGATAAAAATAAGAAAAAGAGTATCCCCAGACTAATTATGGGAATTGGCCATCATTTGAAGATACGTCTGGATAAAAAATTAAGTGAAGATAATTTGACCATCTCCCAATTCAGGGTGCTGGCCTATTTATGGGAATACGGTGAGCAGAGAATTAATCAAAAAATGATTCACGAATTTTTGGAAATCAAGCCCTCTTCTCTGACTAAATTGATAAAAATACTGGAATCAAAAGGACTGATTAGAAAAGAAATCGATCCACATGATTCTCGAAACAAAACTATAAAACTAACCGAACAAGGCATTGAAATAAAGGAATTATGTTTACAGCGCATTGCCGAATCAGAAGCATATATCTTGCAGGATTTTTCTCAAAAGGAAATTCTTACCCTAAAAGAGCTCCTGCTCAGGATTAAGAAAAAAATCAGGCATTGATATCTCCTTTATAATATTTATTCCCAAAATTATATTTGCTCTTTCTTTTCCTATAAGCAACCAATGTTTTTAATATTGTAATTATATTTTATTTGATTCAGATTTGAGGAATTGAAGAAATGGATGAAAAAAGAATTAAAATACTAAGAGATGAAACTCCTTTACGGGCAATTTTGAGTCTATCTGTGCCTACAATACTGGCTATGCAAGTTCAGGTATTTTACAATCTTACCGACACCTTCTTTGTAGGAAAGTTAAATGACCCTTTTCAGGTTGCCGCAGTATCTGTTGCCTATCCCATATTTATGATTCTAATTGCCTTCAGCGGGGTATTCGGATTTGGAGCAGCATCATATATTTCCCGATTATTGGGTAAAAAAGATTATTTAATGGCTAAGAAAGCCAGCTCTACAGCTTTCTATGCCTGCCTCATAGCGGCTACTGTAGTAACAATTGCAAGCCTTATTTTCATTTCCCCTATTTTACATCTGATAGGGGTTACCACGGAAACACATAGATATGCCAATGATTATCTGTCAATAATTTTTGCAGGAAGTATTATTATGATGCTAAATTTTCTGGTCACCCAGCTTCTCAGGTCAGAAGGAGCAGCTAAGGTATCTATGTATGGGATGTTTATAGGAACTGGAATAAACATAATTTTAGATCCTATTTTTATACTGATATTAGGCTATGGGGTAAAAGGGGCGGCAATTGCCACTCTAATAGGACAGGCAATTGCCTTATTCTACTATTTTATTTTCTACCTGAAAAAGAGGAGTATGGTCTCTATTCACTGGAAATATTTATCTTTTAGAATAGATATCCTGTCTGAAATTTTTAGAGTCGGTATTCCGGCCTCAATACACCAATTAACCATTAGTATATCCCAGACAATGGGAAATTATATGGCTGCAACTTATAATGACCTGATTGTTGCTGCTTTTGGCATTAACAATCGCATTTTTTCCATGTGTATAATGACTTTAATTGGATTATCAGAAGGTACTCAACCTTTAATTGGATATAGTTATGGTGCCAGAAAAATTGACCGTATGAATAAGATTATTAAAACTGCTATTGTTCTGGCTACCGGGATATCAGTGTTCTTTGTGCTATTCTTCTATCTCTTTGCCGGAAAGATGATTCAGGCATTTATTAACAATGAACAGGTAATCGCCTATGGTATTCAGATTATGAGAGTTATGATCATTGCCCTGCCCTTTGCCGGCATTCAGTTTTTAATAAGGGTAACTTTTCAGGCCCTGGGCAAGGGAAAACCGGCTTTGATTTTAGCTTTAGCGCGTGATTTAATCTATATACCAACAATACTTATTCTGGATAAATACTTTGGATTCTCTGGGTTCATTTATGCTCAACCATTTTCCAATATACTCATACTTTTACTGGCACTCAGTCTTTTTTACACCATTAGAGGCCAAATCAGCAATGAACACCAGGAATGGGTTAGAGCAAATAATATAGTTGCTCCTGAGGCACTTGATCCCTTTCATAAATACGATTAAATCATCCGGGAATAAGTAGAAAACCGGTTCAGAATTTTCGTTTGGAACGAATAGGACAGCACTCTGTTAGCTTTGTCTGCTAAAATACCATTTTTTTATAACACTCGCTTATAAATAAATTGGATAACTTACTGCAAATCAATTTTATTTTTTATCCTAAAAAGAAGATAAAAGGTTTATGGTACAGGCAATTGTTAAGTTTTTAGTAGATAGTAAAATCTTTAATTGCTACTACAAAGTCGCCTAGATATACCCTTACTCTCCAATTACCGGGAAGATTTTTGGCATAATGATCCTTAATACCAATCTCATACCAGGTACGGTAATTCTGGTAATTACCCGGCTCCATCTCCAGTTTGCCATTATGATAAATATTACCAGAAGGGTCTTCCCATTCCCAGGTTATCTCAAATATTTCTGAAGAAGAGTAATTAAAGCGAATCCAGCAAACTGCCTTTTCATCATTGATAGAAAAAAATTTTGTTTCAAATACCGGTTCTTTTTCCTCAACATCTTTACACAAGGATATCATATTTAAATATTGAGAACCCTGAACTAACTCGATTGCTTGAACAGACAGAGAGCCGAGCATAAGAAGTAAAAGTAGAAAAGTGCAAAAAACATAAGGTTTCTTTTTGTTAATCATTTTTTTCCTCCTCAAAATTTTTTTATAATTATTAGACATCAGACAGACCATTTCTACATTTGGAATATTGTTATTGGGCAATTGATTTTTTTGACTTACATATTTATTTTATAATTTATTCTCTGATATTTCAAATATAACTATTACTTATTATTTCCAAAAAACAGGATTTTTTTAAATATTCTCTTGACAAGTACATTTTTTCAAATATAATAATGAACGGGGGTTTATTATTGTGCAGATTTTAAAGGAAGAGGTAAAAGAAAGAATAAAAGAAGTGGCTTTAGCTGTGTTTGAAAAATATGGCTATCAGAAGGCTACTATGCGTCGCATTGCTTCCAGGGCAGATTTAACTGTTGGGAATCTCTACCGCTATTTTAAAAATAAAGATGACCTGTTCGATGTCATAATCCAACCTGCCTTTCAGGAGATTTATCGTTTCGTAAGTGATTTTGACTATATAAAAGAAAATGAGTTTCACAAAAAAGGGCAAAAACAAAATTTTATAAAGGCATTTCAAGAGGCCTTGATTAAAATTTATGGTAGACATCGTGCAGAATTACTTATCCTGTTAAATGGGAGCAAAGGTTCCCATATGGAGAATGCCAAGGAAGAAATTGTTCATTTGATTACAGACCGTTTAAAAAAAGAGATATTCCCCAAAATGGAAAATGATGTCAAACCAGTTGATGATTTTTTGGCTGAAGCCTTCTCTATCAGCTTCATGGAAGGTATTTCATTAGTTTTAGGCAGATACGAAGATAAAGAAAAAACTCGAGAACTATTTGTAAAATACATTCATATCTATTTTAAATATTTTCTGGATGAATTAAGATAATTTTTTTTTAATTAAATAATGAACAATCGTTTATTATATATTTATGATTTAAAAGGAGAATTCGGTGGGCAGGATACTTTGCAAAAGTTATATTTTACCAGTTAGAAAGATAATTACATATAGTTTTGTGGCCTTATTATTCTTTTTGTTGGGCATAAAGAGCAGTATTAGCTTTACACAATCAGATGAGACCAACCTTAGAAAAGGTGAAGATTCATACTTTCAAGCCCAGGAATTATTTCTGGAGTCTGCTGCTCAACATGATGTTTCACTACAAATTTTAGAAGAAAGTATTTCTTTGTTTACAGAGACAGAGGAGCAACCAACAAAATATTATTGGCTTGCTGAAGTTTTATATCTAATGGGAGTAATAGAAAAAGATAGAAATAGTCATGAAAAAGCAAAAATATATTTCTCTTCCAGCAAAGAGTCAATCTCGACGGCTTTAAAATTGAAGGACTTTAGTGAAGGCTATCGCCTGTTAGCTGATGTAGAAGGTCAGTTGATTATTTATGGTGACCTGCTTTATAAAACTAAATTTGGGCCACCAATAAAAAACATGATTAACAAGGCTATTAAATTGGACCCTGGCAATGAGAAAGCTTATTTTTCTTTGGCCATGTATTATCGTGATGCGCCTTTTATCGCAGGAGGTGATCTTAAAAAGAGCGAAGCAGTTTTAAAAGATATGATTGATATTAATAAAAATACTCAAATTGATTTATTCTCACTATATCTTTGGATTGAAACTGCCTGGGTTAATTCTGAGTTTAATCCAGAAAAAATATCAGATTGTATTTCAATTTTGGATTTATTTTCTAACAAAGAGGATATAGATTCTATGATAGCCAGGATTGAAAGAAAATATATGAACAATAAATGAAATATCTTAATTTAATCATTTATAACAAGGGGTATATAAAAAGCAATGATTGTAGTAACTGGTGCAGCCGGACATTTAGGAAATGTATTGATTCGAGAATTACTTAGGAGCGGAGAAAAGATAAGGGCATTGATTTTGCCAGGAGAGGATATCATCTCTCTACAGGGATTAGAGATAGAAAAAGTAGAAGGGAATGTTCTTGACCCTGATTCTTTGAGAAAAGCCTTCCGGGGAGCTGATACGGTATTCCATTGTGCCGGTATAATCTCTATTATTCCGGGTCAACAAAAACAATTATTTCAGGTAAATGTTTTAGGGACCAGGAATGTTGTTAATATCTGTATGGAAGAAAAGGTAAAAAGATTAGTACATATCAGTTCAATACATGCTCTTTCAGACCCTGAAAAGGGTGTGGTAATAACCGAAGAAAGATCCTTTGATCCAGAAAATGTATTGGGAGATTACTCCAGAACAAAAGCTCTGGGAAGTTTAGAGGTTTTAAAAGGGGTAGAAAACGGATTGGATGCCGTTATTGTATGCCCTTCGGGAATCATAGGGCCTTATGACTATAGATTGTCAGAAATGGGCAATTTAATAGTTAGTTATACCAACAGAAAATTAAAGGCATATATTGAGGGAGCTTATGATTTTGTTGATGTAAGAGATGTAGCCGAAGGAATTATCCTGGCTAACGGAAAAGGGAAAAAAGGAGAATGTTATATCTTATCCGGACAACAAATTAGCGTGGTAGATATTTTGAAATATTTAGAAGAAATAAGTGGAATTAAAGCTCCTTCTATTAAGATACCTTATCAGATAGCTAAAATGTTTGGATTTTTTAATGCCTATTATTGCAGGATGTTTAAAACTAAACCCCTGTTCACTCCGTATTCCATAGATGTTTTACTAAGTAATTCTGTCTTTTCTAACCAGAAGGCAAAAGAAAACCTTGGCTATAACCCCAGGTCAATTTATAAATCTATTAGTGATTCTCTTCAATGGTTTAAAGAAACAGGAATGTTGAGAAATAGATAAATTTTTAATATTTATTAAATTATTGTCAATAACTTTAGAAAATGTCACCTAAAAGGGGAGTTAATTATCGCCAGATAATGTCACCTTTTATGATTTTTACCTGCAAACCTCATAATCAAATAACCTGCCATTTCAAAGAAACAATAACAGTGGCCTTCTCT